>LVBC01000283.1 GCA_001604265.1 Spirochaetales bacterium Spiro_01 | reverse complement strand
ACAGCAGCCACCGACTATATCCACACCGAGCTCGAGAAAGCCCCTCATCTCCTCTGCAAAGACCTCTGGAGTTATGAGGTAGTTGCCCGTCTCAGGGTCCGGAAGACCAGCATTCGGCTTCACTATCAGAGGTCTGTCGGTCCACTCGCTCATGCGCCTTATAAGCGGAAGTATCTCCTTCGGCCCCAGGGAGCAGTTTACTCCCATAGCATCGACATCAAGTCCGTCAAGGGTCGAGGCCATGCACTCTACAGTCGTTCCCGTGAATGTCCTGCCTCCGAGCTCGAAGCTCATCGTCACCCAGACCGGAAGTGAGGAGTTCTCCTTTGCTGCCAGGACTGCCGCCTTGACTTCGTAGAGGTCTGTGAAGGTCTCGAAAATCACAAGGTCGACACCGGCCTCGACTCCGGCCTTAACCATCTCGGCAAATATGTCGTACGCTTCGTCAAAGGAGAGTGTTCCAAGCGGGGCCATCAGCTCTCCGATCGGGCCAACATCCAGAGCGACCTTCGCCCTCGTCCCGGCTGCCCTTCTTGCAATTGCGACATTGGCCTTTATCAGCTCGGCACAGCTGTGTCCTGTACCTTCAAGCTTGTGCCTGTTTGCACCGAATGTATTTGCGTAGAGGATATCGCTGCCAGCCTCTATGTACATTCGCTGGATACTCTCGATTCTCTCTGGATGGTCAAGTGCGAATATCTCGGGACGCTCTCCGAGCCTGAGTCCTGCGGCCTGGATCATTGTGCCCATTGCACCATCGAGTATTGTGAGTCTAGCCATTGCAAGCTCCTCCGCTTCTTCTGTAGCTGCAGCTTCTGAACATCGAACAGACCTCGCAGCCCCGCTTCCTGAGCTTCTGCTCCACTCTGGAGATTCCCATTATGCAGGTGACCGACTTGCGTGGGATCATGAGGTGGTCTGCAGTGACGGAAAGCCCTATCCTGTGCTCCGTATCGAGAAAGAGGGACAGCTGATCCTGTGTCTCGAGAGGAAGGTCACCATAGCCGGGACTGAAGCGATCTGTAAGAAACAGACCTCCTGAGGCAAGTTCATCTCTCATATCCTGCTCGAAGTTGTTGGCGACATTCTCGATTGCAGTGCTCTCTGCACTGTCGATGATAAGGGCATCGGCCATGTTGACGACCTCTTTTCTTCTGAGGAGTGCTTCGGCTTCGCTTCCGAGCGTTGCGGCCATTACAATGGCCTCATGGCAGGAAGAAAGAAGTTCCTCTATGTCATGGCCTGCAAGAGAGAGCCCATCGATTCTTCCATCCAATACAGCTGCACGCCTGTATACAAGACGTGGACGGGCTATCTTCATCACATCCTCGATGCAGCTGGAGATCTGACGCTCCAGGGACGAGGATATCTCCTGGCCTCTGTAGCCAAGATACAGCAGTACCTCGTTAGGATTCAGTTCTGTCAATCGAGGTGCCTGCATTCTTCTCTCCCCTGCATAGATAGTAGAATTCTAGCCTGTATCGAAAAGAGAAACAACGAAAAGAAGGCCTATTCAGCGCCTAGAACCTCAAAGTGCTCTTGAGTGTCAGGTTGGTTCCCGGCATCGGATAGCCCTGGTAGAGGAAGTAATCCTCATCGAAGATGTTCTCGAGCCTTGCCGAGAGTGTCACCGACTCTGCAGGAGAGAAGTTCACAGTCAGGCCGTAGAGCGTATCTGCATGCTGCTTTGCGCTGTTGTAGTAGTAGCCACCGAGGAACTGCACATCCCCTATTATGCTGATCGTCTTCGAGACATATCCGGTTGCCAGCTTGAGTGTGTGCATCCTGACATTGTTGACCCTGACCTTGTCAGAGATGTCATTGTCTCCGGAGAGGTTGTATGTGTAGTTGATCGTGGCAGAGGCCTCGAGTGAAAGGTGCTCCCTTATCACTGTGCTGATGCTCTGGTTGGAGCCGATGAACAGGGCCTCATCCACATTGTCATACGAACCCATGTAGGTCAATGGATCCGTAACATAGGCAAGCAGGTCTGTAGTGTGCCTGATGAAGATGCTTCCCGAGTACTTCAGATTCTTCAGCGGTCTGGAATCCAGACCGATCGAGGCGGAGAAGACCTTCTCTGGATCCAGGTCGGGATTTCCCTCGTAGTACATCGTATAGTCGACCGGCCAATAGAGAGCCGAGAGGTTCGGCTGGGCAAGACTGTAGCCGACCTTGAGCTTCACAGCTGTCTCTGTGGCCCTGTCCGCATACCAGGTGATGCTTCCCTCCACAGAGCCCTCCGACTCCTCGTTGAGAGGTACTCTTGCATCGATGGCAAAGAGGAACTCTCCGGCAAGAAGATACGAGATATCTGCCACAACTCCCACATTGAAGCGATTGTGGTCTCCGATGCTGCTTGCCTGGACCATGGTCTCGGTTCCATTTATTCCGAATGAGTAGCTGAGCCTCCTCCCTTCTCCGCTATTTCCTGCTCTGAAGTCGAATTCGAATACGTTCGTCTTGTTGTGCGAGGCAGGATCGTAGAGGCTGACGACGTACGGTGTGTACTCGTAGGCCTTGTACTGCCATCCAAGGGAGCCCTTTAGAAGCAGACCGCTTTCAAGCCTGTAGTCGCCATTGACTGTGAAACCACCAATGATCGTCTTTGTATTCGTATTGGAGACCCAGGAGGTCGAGCCCATCGTATCGGCATCATTCTGGCTGTACCTGGCCGAAAGACCTATCGAGCCTCTTTCTGTCGAGTAGCTGTAGGAGCCATCGACTGCATAGTCCTCCACCTTGGTCCTGTCACTGCTCGATGATATCCTGTGGGCTGTCATGTCCCTGTTGTAGGAGGCGCCAATGGCATAGCCTGAACCGTTCGAGGAGCCTCCGTAGTATGCAGATACATTCTGTCCATTGAAGTATCTGTCGCTGTCATCTGCACTGTCATTTTCTGCTAGAAGCGAATTGTTCGAGACAGAGACCTCTCCCGAAGCACTCCTTCTTGTAGTGATATAGACACTGCCACCAAGTCCCCTGTCGGCATCGACACTGATGCTCTCTACACGGCTCAGTGCTATAAGACCGAGGTTGAAGGTTCCATCGTAGTCCCTTGTCTGTCTGATTCCATCGACATAGACATCGACCTGGGAGCCCTTGGAGCCGTTTATGGAAACAGTCACAAGAGCGGAGTTTCCGTAGTAGCTCTGGACCTCTACTCCTGCAAGGGAAGAAAGGGCCTCTCCAACGGAGCGGAAGCCCCTGAGCGCTATATCCTCAGCTGTAAGTTCCATGCCTCCTGCAAAGAGAGAGATGGACACGAGCAGCAGTATTGCAATAAGCAGAGATGTTCTCTTGAACATTTTTGTTTCTCCTTCCACGCCTGGAAGGATGAGGACACAGGAAAGCAGACAGGTACCCCTGTCCTCTCACGTCTGTGGCCATACATCGTGGCGGCGTGCTGCAGCATATGGGCATTCTGGCTGATGCACTTTTTGCAAACACAGTGGCGGGACCGTGGAGGAGTCTGACCTCTCTTTCCCCATATGCCTATTCCGATCGTAGAATAGCAGCAGGCATTTGTCAAACAGAGCCTGAACGACTAAGCTATTACCATGAGACGCTCTATTCTGCTGCTATCGCTACTTCTCACATCGCTTCTTCTCTTTGCACAGGGAGACTTGGAGAGTGCGCCGAAAGGAGAACTGAGAATCGTCTCGATCGCACCCAACATGACAGAGATAGTCTCTGCTCTGGGCCTCGAAGCAGAGCTTGTCGGCAGGAGCGATTACTGCAACTATCCGGAGAGTGTCGAAAGCGTCGAGAGCATAGGAACGATAATGGAACCGAATATCGAGAGGATAATCCTTCTGAGGCCGACTCTTGTGCTCGTATCGGAGCTCACAGCTCCCACACACGTGAAGTCGCTTGAGAAGTCGGGACTCAATGTCCATCAGATAGTCCCTGCAGAGAGTCTCGAAGGCACCTATCAGCTCATAGAGGAGATCGGAGAGCTTACAGAGAGGCAGATGGAGGCGGAAGAAAGAATCAGCGAGATGAAGGAAAGGATCGAGTCTGTCAGAGAGAAGGTCGAAGGGATACCGGAATGTGAAAGGAAAAGCTGTGTCTTTCTCATCAGCTGGGGAAAGGGAGGCACCTGGGCCGCGACCGGGGATACATACCTTGGAGAGCTGATAGAGGTGGCTGGTGGAATCAATGCCGCAAGAGAAGGAAGCTTCTGGTCCATCTCGAATGAGCTTCTTGTAAGAGAGAACCCCGATATCATCTTCGTTCCAGAGGAGGCAGCTTCTCTCAAGAGCAGCGATATCCTGCCAGCATTGACAGGAAAGGTAGTACCGATAGATGGGGATATGGCAGAGAGACAGGGCATCAGGAGTGCCGATGCTGTTGCCATCATCGCAGAGAGCCTGTATCCGGAGTATTTCAGATGAAGAGAGTATACTGCATCGCTTCCCTGCTGCTTATCCTGCTGCTTTTGCTTTCAGCTGTCGGCATCCTTTCAGGAGCAGCTGAGGTCTCACCCTCTGCTGTGCTTTCGGATATCTCGTCACCGGAGGCCTACATACTTCTCAACATGAGAGTGCCAAGAGTGCTCTCGGCACTCCTTGCAGGTGGAATTCTTTCGCTCTCGGGCCTTGTATTCCAGAGCGTCTTCAGAAATCCGATGGCCGACTCGTATCTGCTTGGTGTCTCAGCTGGCAGCTCGCTTGCTGCTGTGCTTGCCTCTGTCCTCCTTCCCTATGCTCTCATCGCACTCTTTCTTCCCTACTTCGCATTCTCCGGAGCCCTGCTTGCAGCCCTTCTCATCTTCCTCATCTCCAGGCGAGAGCCTGGTTCCCTGATACTCTCGGGCATTGCGATCAATCTGCTTCTGACTTCACTCACAACACTCTGCATCTTCATTTCGAGAAGGAGGACAGAGTCCGTGCTCTTCTGGAGCCTTGGCTCCTTCAGTGCAGCAGACTGGTCATCAGTAGCATATCTCCTCTCTGCCTTCATCCTCATACTCCTCGTTGCCTCACTCTGGGCGACCAGGCTCGACATACTCCTTCTCGATTCTGGTACGGCAAGCTCACTGGGAATAGATGTGAATTCGACGAGACTTGCACTTCTCGTTCTGGCAAGTCTTGCTACCGCTGTCTCTGTGAGCCTGTGCGGGATAATCGGATTCGTGGGTCTCATGTCGCCCCACCTTGCGAAGCTCATCGCAGGGCCGAAGCACAGAAGGACAATTCCTCTTTCGATCCTCTTCGGAAGCCTCATAATGCTCTCATCTGATCTGGTCTCAAGGACAATCGCAGGCCCTGCAGAGCTTCCAGTCGGAATCGTGACCTCGATACTTGGAGTTCCACTCTTCATCCTGCTTCTGAGAAGGAGGAACTACAGATGAATGCAATTGAGACAAGAGCACTATCTGCTGGATACAAAGACAGGTTGGTACTCAAGGACATCGATATAGTTATCAGGAAGGGAAAACTCACTGCAATTGCCGGTCCGAACGGTTCTGGAAAGAGCACACTTCTCAGGACTCTGATCAGAGAGAAGGCAAGAAATAGCGGAGAGATATCGGTACTTGGAAAGGATATCGACAGCTTCAGTCCAAGGTCTCTTGCACAGATGATCGCATTCACACCCCAGGCAGAGCAGCTCGATGTCGACTTCACAGTCGAGGAGTTCGTTGCGCTTGGAAGGTACCCATCTTCCGATGTGGACAACCTGGATAAAGTGATGGAAGCGCTTTCCATTGCAGGAATAAAGGAGCTTGGAGCCAGGAGGATATCATCGCTCTCAGGTGGCGAGAAGCAGCTCTCCTCGATTGCAAGAGCGATCTGCCAGGAGAGCGAAATACTACTTCTTGATGAGCCTGTGAGCTCACTTGACCCAAAGCATCAGAAGCGGATTCTCGAGCTGCTTTCAGACCTTGTCAGCAGAGGAAAAAGTGTAGCTGCTGTCCTTCACAGCCTCGATACGATTCTTTCCTATGCAGATGACTGCATCCTGCTGAAGGATGGAAGAGTCTTCTCACAGGGGGATGCAGCAGAGGTCCTTACTGAAGAAAACCTGAAATCTGTCTTCGAGATCGAGTGCACCATCGCAGCTGTGAAAGGAAGAAAGGTGGTCCTGTTCTAGTCCTCATCCAGAAAACGACGGCGCCTTGCTCTGATATCTGATTTCCACGCAGAGGTCTTCTCCTCGAGCATCTCGGCATCCTCGCGCCCATAGCTTCTCTTCCATCGCTCGTAGTGCTTTCCTTCAGGCATTATCCTGTCCCTGTTCTTCTCTCTGAGATCCTCTTCACCATTTGCCATGGTCTAAATCTAGACCTTTTTTCAATTTTTTAGTAGAGACAAAGACGCCACTGCACAGGATGTACAGTGGCGGGAAATCGAGGCAGAAGATGCACTACTTCACGAACTTCTTCTTGATGACCACCAGGAAGATTGCGATGAATACAAGACCTACGATGAAGGAGATGATTGCATTCTGCACGAATCCTGCGACGATGTAGGTAAGGAAGGAAAGTCCTGCGACGCTGATTGCATATGGAAGCTGTGTCGAGACGTGATTGACGTGGTTGCACATTGCACCTGCGGAGGCCATGATCGTGGTATCCGAGATCGGTGAGCAGTGGTCACCACAGACAGCACCTGCCATACATGCGGAAATGGAGATGATTCTCAGAGCACCATCTGGGAAGACTGCGATACAGATTGGGATGAGGATACCGAAGGTTCCCCAGCTTGTACCTGTTGCGAAGGCCAGGAGAGATGCGATGACGAAGATGATTGCTGGCAGGAGGTTCTGCAGGCCGGCTGCACTTCCCTGTACGACACCAGCTACGAACTCCTTGGCGCCGAGGGAATCGGTCATGCCCTTGAGTGTCCAGGCGAGTGTGAGGATAAGGATGGCCGGGACCATTGCCTTGAAGCCATCAGGCAGACAGGACATGCAGTCGTTGAAGGAGAGGACTCTTCTTGCAAGGTAGACTATGACTGTGATGACTGTAGCTGCGAGAGAACCGATCACGAGGCCAACGGATGCATCGGAGTTTGCGAATGCATCGACGAAGTTCCACTGTGTCTCGCCCTCTGAGAAGAAGCCACCGGAGTAGATCATGCCGAGAGTACAGAGAACGATGAGGATTGCGATCGGGAAGACCAGATCGAATACGGTTCCCTTTGGATTCTCCTTGTCGCCCTTCTCCTGCTCATACTCTGCAAGTGTCTCCTCGAACTTTGCCATCGGGCCGAATTCGATCTTCATGAAGACCATTGCGAACATGACCACGAGTGTGAAGAGTGCATAGTAGTTGTATGGGATTGCCTTGACAAAGAGTGCAAGGCCATTCTCGCCCTCGGAGACGAAGCCGGATACGGCAGCAGCCCAGGAGCTGATAGGTGCGATGATACAGACAGGAGCTGCTGTTGCATCGATGAGGTATGCGAGCTTCTCTCTCGAGACCTTGCACTTGTCGGTAACAGGGCGCATTACGGAGCCGACTGTGAGACAGTTGAAGTAGTCATCGATGAAGATGAGGATACCAAGACAGATGGTAGCACACTGTGCACCGACCTTTGTCTTGATGTGCTTCTTTGCCCAGTTGCCGAAGGCAGCAGAGCCGCCGGCCTTGTTCATAAGGGCGACCATGGCACCGAGCAGTACCAGGAAGATGAGGATACCGACGTTGTAGCTGTCGGCGAGGGAGGCTACCAGACCATCGTTGATGACATGGTTCATGACTCCCATGAGAGATGGGCCGGCAAAGAAGATGCCACCCAGTACAATACCGATGAAGAGGGATGAGTATACCTCTTTAGTAATAAGCGCCAGAGCAATTGCAACAATTGGTGGAAGCAGTGACCAGAAAGTTCCGTACATTATCTATTCTCTCCTTTCTTATCGGCTTTGGAAAGAACATCGATAGCATAGTTCAATGCGTCCAGCTGTTCTGCAGCAGCAAAGAGCTTGATATCCTCAAGGACCTTGATTGCTTCTTCGTTTGACATGTATTCCTCCTAGAATATGAAAAACATACTTGCGATTATAATCACTAATTGAACTTTTGCATATAAAAAAGTTCAAATTTTAACGTAGTTGTTCTTATGAAAACATTTCCTAAGAGAAATCAGCT
>LVBC01000282.1 GCA_001604265.1 Spirochaetales bacterium Spiro_01 | reverse complement strand
GAGAAGCTCTACAGGGAGGGCAGGATAAGGAACACAGGCAGGAGTCTGGAGATAGACGATGAGAGTATCAGGGTCTTTCTCGAGAGGCTTGAGAAGGCAGGCTGGCTCGGTATCGGCTACGGCGACAAGAAGGATGTCTCGTTCTTCCCGGTCGGGGAGGACCTTGGCTATCTGAGCCATACAGAGCCGACTCCCTCTCTTATCACGAATAGCCACTTCTTCATGATGGACCTCTTCGACCACGACTCCCCATACGACCTCTTCGGAACACCGTATGGCATGATAGTGAAGAGTGGAATCGTCTCTCAGCCACCTATCAACAACCGTGAAGCACTCCTCGTCGACCTGGACGGAAGAGTGAGGATATCGAGGCCGACACTTGCCGATCTGAGCTTCTCGATCCAGGGAAAGGAGCTTGTCCCGGGAAAGAACTGCTCTGTCTACTGGAGACCGGATACGAGGGTAACTCCAAAGGCAGCTGGTCTCGATCTCTTGATAGTAGGAGATGAGGTTGTCGCATTCCACGAGGGCGGAGAGGTAAGGGTCCCGGGCGCTGGCTTTGTGCTCCACACGGAAGAGGTGCTCGAGAAGGTACCCTCTGCGGTCGTCTACAGGGGAATGGAGAACTGTCTATTCGGTATCCAGGTAGGTTCCTCTGCCGTAAAGGATGGAGTCCTTGTGGACCACTTCGAATCCCCATTCTTCAATCTCAAGACCGACGATGTACCGTATCCACCATCGCTCTATCCTCTCGACTATGCAAAGGACAGGGCACCAAGGATGGCAATCTGCAGCGACAGCGAGGGAAATCCTGTAATCGTCTGGGCCGAGGGGTGCAGCAAGCTCTTCTACGATAGAGGCAACGAGAGTGCGGGTGCATCCCTCCTCGAGCTTGCCGAGTTCTGCCACTCGATCGGTCTTGTGAACGCACTCAATATGGATGGCGGCGGTTCTGCAGAGATATTCCTTTCAGGAAAGAGCCAGATGCACGTTTCCGACAGATATCCTGACAACAGCGACTCGGAGCGCCCGGTCCCGATGGGACTCATGGTGAGGTAGTGATGGTAATCGGAATCGATATTGATGACACACTGACCGACACCTTCTCATACTTCCAGCAGTATGTCGCAGAGGCCTGCGGCATGCCGCTCGAGTATCTTGTCGAGCACGATATCTCATATGAGAATATCCCATCAGATTGGAAGATGGATATCTTCACATTCGCAAGGAACTACTTCGATAGGATAGTTCCGTCGACTCCAGCGAAGGAGGGTGCCGTAGAGGCTGTCAGAGAGCTGAAGCGACTGGGACACAGGATCGTGATAATCACGGCAAGAAGTACCAGAGGCTACACGGACCCATATGCTACGACAAGGAAAGAACTTGAGAACATTGGAGTTCCCTATGACAGGCTCATCTGCTCCTGGAGCAAGGCCGAGGCCTGCCTCGATGAGCATGTGGAACTCTTCATCGACGACAATGTGGACAATGTAAGGAACGTGGCAGCTGTCGATGTGGACACGATCCTCTTTTCCAGCAGAGTGAATAGAAATCTGCATGTACCCTTCAGAAGAGCAGAGAGCTGGGCTGACATCCTCTCCTATGTA
>LVBC01000281.1 GCA_001604265.1 Spirochaetales bacterium Spiro_01 | reverse complement strand
GAGCTTTACGCATACAAGGTGGCCCTGCTTGCCTGCAATGATGTGCTTGAAGATTCCATTCTTGATCTCAAGTCCATCTGCAAGTCTGTGCTCTCTGTGAAGAAGACCAATGTACCTTACTGCGTAATGTGAATAGTTTGCCATTTTCGATTCCTCCTATAGAATGACTCCCAGGACCAGATAGATGACTCCACAGAGGACCATTATCAGAACTGGATTGAATTTTGTTGTTTTCATGCTCACCAGGGCCAGGGTGAAGAGAACGATGCCCCTGATGTCGAGTGATGTACCGATTCCTGCTACATTGAGAAGGATTCGGATACCTGCTGCAGCTATGAGGGAGACTACTACAGGCCTTATGACCTTCAGTATCTTCTGCATGAATGAGGCAGAGCGGTACTTGTAGTAGATGAAGGCCAGGATCGTTACAAGTGCAAGGGATGGGACTATGCAGCCGATCGTTGCGACCACAGATCCCAGAAAGCCTGCAACCCTTATGCCTACGAAGGTTGCCGAGTTGATCGCAATCGGTCCTGGGGTCATCTCGGCAATCGTCACGAGGTCGGTGAACTCCGACATCGTAAGCCAGCCGTGGAGGGTGACTACCTGGCTTTCGATAAGTGGGATTGCTGCATAGCCACCACCTATGCTGAAAAGTCCGACCTGCAGGAAGGAAAGGAAGAGCTGGAAGTATATCATCTCAGAGCCTCCTTCCTTCTACCTGCAACTGCAAGAACAACTGCAAGCAGCAGGGCAGAGAGTATCAGGATCACGACATTGACCTTGAAGTAGAATGAGAGGACGAAGGCGATGATTATCAGAAGGTCGTAGAGAATCGATTTCTCCTTTATGACCTTGATTGCCAGGTCGATGCTGACCGAGATGATGATTGCAGCAACACCAGCCTGCATCCCCTTGAGAAAGAGGGCTACGAAGACATTGTCGGCAATCAGATTGTAGATTATCGATACAATGGTGATTATTATCATCGGTGGCAGGATGGTACCGAAGACCGATGCGACCATCCCCGGCAGTCCGAAGACCTTCCAGCCGACTATTATTGCCACATTGACTGCAATTGCACCTGGTGCAGACTGCGCCAGTGCAATCAGGTCGAGCATCTCCGACTCGCTGATCCAACCCAGCTCCTCGGAGAACTTCTTCTTTACGAAGGTGGCGATTACGAATCCCCCGCCAAAGGTGAATGCACTGATATAGAACATTCCCGAAAAGAGCATCCACAGTACATTTATTCGTTTCTCTCTTGGTCTGGACATCTGAAAACCTCTGTGGACATGATGCCTTTTATTGAAACATTAGTGAAATTATATTATTTTATAGAAATAATAATTTTTAGGTTATATCAAGTTCGGAGCGAGTATGACTGAAAGACATATGAGGATATTCGTCGAGGTGTACAACTGCCTCAATATGACAAAGGCAGCAGAGAGGCTCAATATGACTCAACCTGCTGTAACAAAAGCAATTAAGGATATAGAGGACTTCTATGGAATCCGTCTCTTCGAGCGCTTCAACAAGGGAATAATCCCGACCGAGAAGGGAAAGAATGTGTACAATCAGGCATTGTTTGTACTCTCGACATACAGCAAGCTGGAGAAGGAACTGAAGGACAATACCATCACCGGAATACTGAAGATAGGCGCTACGATTTCTCTTGGTATCTACATGCTTCCAAGCTTTGTAAAGGATCTGAAGGAGAAGTTCCCCGGTCTGGATATCAGGGTGGATATAGAGAATGGTAAAGCGCTTGAGAAGAAGCTTCTGACGAACGCTCTGGATATTGCCTTCATCGAAGGTCCTGTCCAGGACAAGGACCTTGTTGGAAAGCGCATCATGCTGGACAAGCTTGTTGTCATCGCATCTCCAAGGTCGAAGATAAAGGATGTAGTGACTCTCGCAGAGCTCTCTTCCTACCCAATGCTTCTGAGGGAGAAGGGCAGTGTCACCAGAAGGTACATAGAGAGCATGTTTATCTCCCACAATCTGACAATAGATCCAATCTGGGAGAGCGAAAGCTCCTATGCCATCATCAACGCAGTGCATGAGGACATCGGTATCTCTATTCTCCCCGAGAGAATCGTCTCGCATCTGGATCTCGTCGGCTGGGTCAGAATGATAAAGATAAGCGATGCCAGTCTCGAGAGGGTGGACCATATTGTGATCCACAGGCACAAGTACAGATCTGCTGTCATCAATGAGCTTCTCGACTGGGACTACAACAGTAGATACATGAATATCCAGAATATCTACTGAAAAAGTGGAGCTTTGTAGTCTATATGACTAATAGTATATATAACTACATAGCAAGAAAATAGTTGTTGACAGCCTACAGAAATGGATGGATACAGAAGTTGGAAGGAGTCCTCATATCCCTTCTATGGAGGCTGAGATGTGCATCAAGGAAGCAGTAGCACACGAGAATGCAGGAATTGCGGAACTCGTTGTCCCAATACTCTATGAGAGGAGATGGGACAAGTCCACCTTCTCAGAAAGAAGCGGACTTACTTATAAAGAGGTTGAACAGCTTCTTGAGAACAGACTGAGGATAACTCCAGAAATTGCAGGAAAACTGGAGCAAAGCCTTGGGCACAGTGCAGAGTTCTGGCTCGATCTGGAGTCGGAAAGGGTATCGAGGTAGCAGAGGAGAGGATCAGAAGTCCTCCATCTCCTCGACTCTCTTCATCAGGGCATCTATCTTGTTCATCAGTCCCTTTGGAGCCTTGAGATTCGTCTTTATCTCATACAGTGCTGCGTAGGTCGAGTCGATGCAGAGCGAGAGCGATGTGAAGCTTCTGAAGCTGAAAAGTCCCCTGTCGCCACCGAGTGCCATCAGGCCGATGAATCTCAGCTTGTCCTTGTGCGATGCGACAGTGAATAGCTTCGACAGGTGTCTTTCGAGCTCCCTTCTGCCTTCTTCTCTGCCAGTATCGAGGTTGATATCCTTCGGCCAGTCTATCGTTCCGCCCTTTATGTTGAGGATGCCACCCTCCTGTACAAGCTCCTTGAGAGAGATTGGTGTCTCCAGAAGAGCATCCTTGTTCTTCAGGATTACCTTCACGCCCTTTCTGACAGAGCCTCTCTCGAAGCCCTTCTTGATGAGGAAAGGAAGGTCTGTAAGTGGAACGATTGCGATGATCTTTCCGGCCTTGTAGCTGCGGGTAGGGTAGTCGCGGTCGAAGATGCGGATGATATTCTCCGGCGTCTTCTTCTCGATATTCTGCTTGGGCTTCTTCTCTTCAACGAGCTTCTCGGCCTTCCTGTCAAGGTGCTCCTTGTGAAGCAGCTTGTTCCTGAGATTCGGGTCGATCCTGTCAAGCCACTCCGGTCTCAGAGGGGAGACTGTGCGGGCGAACATTCTGCTTGTCTGTACTATCTCGCCTGCAAGGAGGAACTTCGGAAGGGTCCTGAACCAGGCTGAACCTGGATGGATGAATATCTGGTCGGCCGTGAGCGACCTGTAGGCGCTCCTGTTGTAGTTGTAGCAGACGTACTGCAGGAGACCTGCAGAGAGACATGTAAGGTAGTCGCTGACCTGTCCGCCTCCTGTGAGTGGAACTCCCATGTTGGAGACTATCTCGCCGATCTGCGCATCGATGTGGAGAATCTCGTTCATCGTCTGATAGTCCAG
This sequence comes from Spirochaetales bacterium Spiro_01, assembly GCA_001604265.1. Lineage (GTDB taxonomy): Bacteria > Spirochaetota > Spirochaetia > Sphaerochaetales > Sphaerochaetaceae > Bullifex. The sequence goes on along the minus strand of LVBC01000281.1, from coordinate 1,134 downwards.
GAAGTACTTCTTGCAGAACTTCTCCTGGCTCTTCTGCCCAAGCTCTGCATTCTTCTCGTACATCCTGAAGAGCTTCAGGTAGCCTACAAAGTCTCCATACTGCTGATCCTGGAAGATCTTCTGGCGGTCGCGGGCAAGCGTCTCCTGTCCCTGTGGAAGGAGGAAGGGGCCCTTTGTCGAGAGAAAGGAGACTGCGATCAGGACCTCTTCGATGACATCAGGGTAGTTCATTATCGACTCGACAATTATCCTGGAAAGCCTGGGAAGGAGTGGAAAGAGCACCATCTTCTCTCCGATCGGCGTGAGGTGGTGATCATCGTCTATCGCCTGGATGAACTTCAGCGTCTGCTCTGCAGAGAGAAGTGCACCCTTCTTCGGCTGTGTGATGAAGGGGAAGCGCTCATAGTCGTAGATTCCGAGGTCGCTCATCCTGAGCGCAACCTCCGCAAGGTCCGAGCGGAGTATCTCTTCCATGCTGTAGTCCGGCCTTGTATTCAGATTCTCTTCGCTGTAGAGGCGGTAGCAGGTTCCCGGCTGTGTTCTTCCCGCTCTGCCAGCTCTCTGGCGGCAGCTTGCCTTGCTTATTGGAAGTGGTACGAGGGAGGAGGTGAAGTCCCTCTGGTTGTAGAAGTTCATCTTGCAGAGTCCAGAGTCGATTACACAGGTTATTCCATCTATCGTGATACTTGTCTCTGCTATGTTGGTGCTTATTACGACCTTGGTCTTTCCCTCTCCTGTAGGGGTGAATACCTTCTCCTGCTCCTCCTTGCAGAGGCGTCCATAGAGTGGGTATATCTCCAGGTCCTTTGCAATCGGAAGACCCTTTATGTCGAGCTCTGTCTCCTTGATATCGAACTCTCCAGGAAGGAATATCAGGATGTCCCCAAGGTGCTTTCTTGCCTGGTAGGTGACTATCTTTCGTATGTTGGAGGCCATGTCCTCGGCAGCCGGACGCTTTCCAGAAGGGGGAAGGTAGTTGATCGTGATGGGAAAAACCTCTGCATCGATCGAGACGATCCTCGCTCCATCGAAGAACTTCGAGAAGCTTTCTGTGTTTATCGTCGCACTGCTGATTATGACCTTCAGGTCCTTTCTTACCTTTATTATGTCCTTAAGGAGGCCGAGGATGAAGTC
>LVBC01000280.1 GCA_001604265.1 Spirochaetales bacterium Spiro_01 | reverse complement strand
AAACCACTAAAATCGACACTTTTTGCCTGAATATCGTGAATTTTATTCGGAAAAAACTATGATTCCACCCCGAAGATGGATAGAATTAGGAGTATCGAATGTAAAAGGAGCAGATAAATGGCAACAGTAAAGCTTGAGAATATCTGCAAGATCTATGATGGCGGTGTAAAGGCAGTTGATAACGTCAACATCGACATCGAGGACCAGGAGTTCGTAGTTCTCGTAGGACCTTCCGGTTGCGGTAAGTCCACTACACTCAGAATGGTCGCAGGTCTTGAAGACATTTCTTCCGGTACCCTTACCATTGATGGAAAGGTCGTCAACGACGTTCCACCTAAGGATAGAGATATTGCTATGGTATTCCAGAACTATGCACTCTATCCTCACATGACTGTCTACGACAACATGGCATTCGGCCTCAAGATCAGAAAGTTCGACAAGGCCGAGATCGACCGCCGTGTAAGAGAGGCAGCCAAGATCCTCGACATCGAGCAGCTTCTCGAGAGAAAGCCAAAGGCTCTCTCCGGTGGCCAGAGACAGAGAGTTGCAGTAGGACGTGCTATCGTCCGCCAGCCAAAGGTCTTCCTTTTCGACGAGCCACTCTCCAACCTCGATGCAAAACTCAGAGTCCAGATGAGAGCTGAGATCTCCGGTCTCCATCACAGACTCAAGGCTACCATGATCTATGTAACACATGACCAGGTAGAGGCTCTCACAATGGCAGACAAGATCGTCGTCATGAAGCTCGGTGTCATCCAGCAGATCGGCGCACCACTTGAACTGTACAACGAGCCGGACAACAAGTTCGTAGCAGGCTTCATCGGATCCCCACCAATGAACTTCGTCAACGTTACCGTCAAGGAAGTAGCTGGCAAGATCGTCGTGGACGAGGGCACCTTCTCTCTCGATGTCACACCAGCTCAGGCAGTATACCTCAAGCCATATGTTGGCAAGGAAGTCTCCTTCGGTATCAGACCAGAGGATGTCGAATGGACCAGTGAGGCTGTTGCTGGAAAGACCATCAATGGTACAGTATCTGTCGTAGAGCCACTCGGCGCTGAGACACACGTATACATTGCTACCAGCACCGCAAAGGTCATCGGTAGAATCGAAGGCTCCGTCGTTCCAAAGGTAGATGACAAGATCGCTCTCCTTCCAAATATGGAAAAGGCAAAGTTCTTCGACAACGAGACAGAACTCACAATCCGCTGATTGCAGTCTCTATCGAGTGCGGGAGGATCACGAAAGTGGTCCTCCTTCTCTTTTCTCAAGTGAAAGCAGAAATTCCTTCTTCTCAAGCCCCCCTGCATATCCTGTGAGGCTTCCATCTGCGCCCACTACCCTATGGCAGGGAACGATGATCGAGATCGGATTGTGGGAAACTGCATTACCCACTGCCTGAGGCGCCATCTTCCCCATATCAAGCCTGTTTGCAATATCCTTGTAGGTAGCTGTTGCACCATAAGGAATCGAAAGAAGTGTCCTCAGGACCTTCACTCTGAATGGAGTGCCGCTCAGAAGAAGAGGTGGTGTGAAATCGGGGCAGATACCAGAAAAGTAGATATCGAGCCAGCGCTCTGCTTCTTCAAGAACTGGAGAGTTCTTCTCTTCGTACTTTGAGAGGATCGACCTGTCGAATCTCTGGCCATCGAACCAGAGACCTGCAAGAAGGCCATCCCTCTCTGCTATCGTGATCCTTCCAATCGGGGATGAATAGTGCGCTATTGTGTCCATCAGCCATCCCACCTGAAGTGCTTCATGTCGACCTTGCCGTTTTCAAGGAAACGAACACCCTCCTCTTCAAGACGGCTCCTCTGTTCTGTGAAAGTGAAAGCGGTCCTGCCCTGGCTGTTCACGACTCTGTGACAGGGATAGCTTCCAAAGAACTCGGCCATGGAGAGCACCCTGCCTACCAGACGGGCGTTTCCAGGTCTTCCGATGAGCCGTGCAATCTGGCCATATGTTGCAACGCAGCCTGGTGGAATCTCCTCGATGGCGGAGAGAATCTCAAAGGCAAGCTCCTCTGTGAGGACCTTCCTTCCATTCTGCATATCGAACCCTTTTTCCTTCATGAAATCATTATAGCAAAGAAAAAGGCAGTAGAGCTTTTCCTCCACTGCCCGAAATTGCTTTGCTTTCTTCCTTACTTGAAGAGTGCGCTGTAGATGACCTGTACGGCCCTCTCCTTCTCATCGTCCTTCACACCGAAGAGTGTAGTGACATCGCTTGCTCCATGGTTCACGAAGCTGATTGCGATCCTCTCTTTCTTGAGTGCAGTGGCCACGTCGATGAAGGCTGTGCTCTCGTTCATTCTGCCACCGACGATGCCGAGTACGGCCTGGCCTCTCTCGTAGGAGACCTCGTCGAGTGCAAAGTCCTTCTTGAGTCTTGCGCACATATCCTCGACTACTCTGTCGCTTGCCTGGCTGGAGGAGAACAGGATGACGATGGAATCGACACCGAACAGGCTGAAGCTCGGTGTGACACCGAAGAGATGGAGGGCTGTGAAGAAGGCGTGGCGCACACCTCTTCTCTTGAAGAGCATCATCTTGCGGATGCTGACCTTTGTAAAGCCGCCCTTTGCAGAGACACCGATGAGCTCGGAGCTGTCAAGCTCTGGAACGATCAGGGTCCCTTCGTCACCAGGTCTGTTGGTATTCCTGATGTTGATCCTGATTCCAAGTGGGATTACTGGTGCAATTGCCTCCTCATGGAAGACAGAGGCGCCGACCTCTGCAAGCTCCCTCACCTGCTTGTATGTAAGCACCTCCACGCCTCTTGGTGAGTCGACGATGCGGGGATCTGCTGCAAGCATGCCGCTGACATCGGTCCAGTTCTCATACAGGTCTGCCCCGGCAGCCCTTGCTGCAATTGCGCCAGAGATATCGGAGCCACCGCGGGAGAAGGTCTTCACAGAACCGGCCTTCGTTGCACCGTAGAAGCCTGGAAGGCAGTACCTTCCGCCCTCCTTGAATCTTTCACCGAGCTTCTCGTATGTGACAGGGTCGACAGTTCCATCGTCGTTTATGATGATGCACTCCTGTGCATCGATGAACTCGTAGCCGAGGTACTTGCTGATAAGAACGGCGTTGAGGTACTCGCCTCTGGAGCCTGCATAGTCCCTTCCAAGACCGGCGTCGATGTTGTTCTCGACCTCTGCAAGTGCCTTCTCGAGCTCTGGAGCCTCGATGCTGAGACCCTTTGCGATCTCCAGGTATCGCTTTCTTATCTCATTGAAGACTGGTCTGCATGCTCTTCCATCGCTTGCAAGTGCAACGCACTCGTAGAGCATATCGGTGACCTTCTTGTCGGCCTTGTTTCTCTTTCCGGGAGCTGAAACGACTACGATTGTCCTCTCCGGATCCGAATCAAGTATCTCCTTGACCTTCCTGATCTGATTCTCATCTGCAACAGAGCTGCCGCCGAACTTGCATACTTTCATCTTGGTCTCCTTATTGACTTTTCGTTGCAAGAATATATTCTGATGTGGATTATGGCAATAGAGTAAGTGCACGGCTCTTTACAATAAACTTCATGGTCTATAGGATATGCACCATGGATAAGGTCAAGCAGAACAAGATGCAGACGAGGGCAATCCCCTCTCTCATAATAACGATGTCGCTCCCTATGATGCTGTCCATGCTCATACAGGCGCTCTACAACGTAGTCGATTCCATATTCATATCAAGAGTCTCCGAAGCTGCCCTGACAGCTGTCTCCCTGGCATTCCCGATGCAGAATATAGTGATTGCACTTGCTATCGGAACCGCTGTAGGCATCAACTCGCTGCTTGCAAGAAGGCTTGGAGAGAGGAGGAACGAGGAGGCGGCCCAGGTAGCCGAAACAGGCCTTTTTCTCTCTGCAGTCACATACCTCGCAGTTGCCATATTCAGCATCCTGACGAACAGGGCCTACGTTTCGATCTTCACAAAGGACCCACAGCTCCAGAGCCTGACGCTCACATACCTTGGCATCGTGATGCCCTTCTCCTTCGGCATCTTCATCGACCTTTCAAGCGAAAGGATACTTCAGGCAACTGGAGATACACTGCATCCGATGATAATCCAGCTTGCAGGTGCAATAACGAATATAATCCTCGACCCGATCTTCATCTTCTCGTTCGGTCTTGGCATCGCAGGTGCCGCCTATGCAACTGTTCTGGGTCAGATACTCTCGATGTTCATCGCAATAGGTTTCGTCAGGAAGAACCAGTATGTGAAGATAAGGCTGAGGGACATAAGACCCAGGAAGAAGATAATCGGCGAGATATATCAGGTCGCACTGCCGACGATAATAATGAACAGCATCGGTACGATAATGACCAGTGCGATCAACGGAATACTGATCGCCTTCTCTGCAACTGCAGTCAGCGTCTTCGGTATCTACTTCAAGCTACAGTCCTTCATCTTCATGCCGCTTTTCGGAATGAACAGTGCACTGACTCCGATCCTGGGCTTCAACTACGGAGCCGGGAACAGGCAGAGGATGCTGGAGGCGATAAGGTGGGGTCTTGTGATCGCAGTCTCTATCATGGCAGCTGGAACACTGGCCTTCCACCTCTTTCCCGAAGAGCTGCTGGCCCTCTTCAATGCCTCCGACGAGATGCTCTCGTACGGAGTTCCGGCCCTGAGGATAATAAGCATCCACTTCGTCTCAGCAGCCTTCTCGATAATCCTGATCTCGACCTTCCAGGCCATGGGTCTTGGCTACATCAGCATGATCGTATCGATCCTCAGACAGATAGTCATCCTGATCCCGGCAGCCTACATACTTTCGCGTTTCTTCGGCGTCAACGGTGTCTGGATGTCCTTCATAGTCGGTGAGGTGATTGCACTCCTGTTCTGTGTCTTCATGTTCGCAAGAATCTATAGAAGCAGGATAAGAAATCTTCAGCCAATAGAGTAGAAAAAGGCCTTTTTTCTCGTTCTTTTCGATGCACTGTCTTTTTTCCTTTGGGATTTGTCTCATTTATGGCTTTAAAAAAATTCCTCTGGAAAGTATACTGTTGCTATGCTCTACCAGAAAGAAATAGTCCATGAAACGCCAAGCAGCAACAGCAGGCAGATATCTGAACAGCACATAGAGAGAGGTGCCTTCAAGGAAGCTCGCGTCAAGCAGGGAGGCTATGGTCTCTACAGGAACGACTTCTGGCTTCAGAGGACTGGCAACAGGGCCTTCCATGTCTTCGTATTGTCCATCTCGGGAGAGGGAAAAGTAAGGATGGAGGATGGCACTGAGTTCATTCTCGGTCCTGGAGACGGCTTCGTAAGCTGGGCCTCCGGGCAGGGGCACTACGAAGAGACTGTAGGACTCGAGCCGTGGGAGATGCTCTGGATAACCTTCTGGAACAGCACTAGCCGCTTCACTCCGGACTGCAACGACTACCGCATCGTCAGGGGAATCACGAATCTTGCGGATATAAAGTACGATTTTCACAAGATACTCGATGAAAGCTACTACAACGACAGCAGGAGTCCCGAGGCACAGGAGCTCTACGAGCAGCTCTTCCTGATCAATCTGGAGCGCGGCCTCGGTCTTGGAGAGAACGCCCAGACCAGGACGCACAGGACGGAGATCTCGAAGCTCTGGGACCTTGTCAACAAGAACATGGCCGACGACTGGGGCGTGGACCGACTCTGCAAGGTATCAGGATTTTCTCGTGCACACCTCTCGAGACTCTGCAACGAGCTGTACGGAATCGGGCCGGGCGAGATGGTGAAGGATATAAGGATGCGCCATGCCAGGCTGCTGCTTGCCAACTCCGACAGGACCATTGCCGAGATATCGGATGCGACCGGCTTTTCCTCCCCTTCCGTCTTCTCCGCCTCCTTCAAGGAGTATTTCAAGGTCAGCCCGAGGGATTTCAAGAAGAATCGAAGCTTAGATATTCGCAAATGAATACC
>LVBC01000279.1 GCA_001604265.1 Spirochaetales bacterium Spiro_01 | reverse complement strand
TTTATTATTGAGTGTAAAGAATAGTTCACTCTATCCGATTAACACTCTGAAAGGATTCTATTATATTAAGGTATTATGAAGAGAACACTGACACTTTTGTTTCTTGCACTGTTATCACTCTCCCTCTCTGCTTCCTTCGATGCAAAGGAGAGCGACTATCGTTTCTACATCACAGCATCCTATGCCGAGGACCAGAAGCTTCTCGAGGAGGCACTGAAGAGTGCATCTGAAGATGAGAAGTATGAGATACTCTGGAGGCTTTCCAGGGACCAGCTGACGATCACGGACCACAGGGCCGATGGGCTTTCAAAGGATGAGAAGATTGCAGAGTACTCGAAGAGCGAGGAGCTTGCAGACCAGGCGCTCTCTGTCAAGGAGGGTCCTGATGCCTACCACTGGAAGGCCTCCGCAATCGGACGTATCGGACAGGCAAATGGCCCCATGAACAGCCTGAAGAAGGCAAAGCCGATGAGAAGCCTCGTCGAGAAGGTCCAGAATGACTATGCTGCAGACCGCTCCGACTCCTGGTACGTTCTCGGACTGCTGTACAACCAGCTTCCCGGCTCCATCAGCTTTGGTGACAAGGATGCTGCTATCAGCTACATGAGAAGATGTCTGGATACGCAGGACAACGAGAACAGGTCGAACCTCACCAACTACCTCGAGCTTGCAAACCAGCTCTGGGATAGGGACGACTCTGCAAAGAAGAGGGCCAAGGCCTTCGAGAAGATGAAGAAGGACTATGAAAAGGAGAGCCTCCCTACAGAGAAGATGAAGTACTACGAGGGTGCCATGGAGCAGCCCTTCTACCTCGACACACCGATTCTGAAGCTCTCCGATAGAGAGGAGGCTGTAAGGATACTCGAGTATGGTCTTGCAAACTACGAAAAGAGAAGCAACAAGCTCGAGGATGACAGAAAGCTTGCAGCAGAGTGCCAGAAGAGACTCTCCGAGATGAGGGACAAGCTATGAGCGAGAAGCTGAAGATAGAGTTTCCGATGCAGCTGGTCAGGGGCTTCTTCACAGGAGCAGTCTCTGCACTCACGATAACACTCTTTGCCTTCGTAGTCGCAGAGAGTACTGCGATCAACAAGGAGCACAGGATACTTCTCCTTTCGATCCCGCTTGCCGCCTTCCTGACCTCCTTCATCTACAGGAAGCTTGGAACCATCTTCCGCCAGGGCACCAACGAGGCTATCAACGAAATCAATATGAGAGATAGCGGTGTCGAGACGATGGCAAAGAGAGAGGCCAGGGCAGTAACACCCGAGATGGGTATCGTTGCAGGTGTGACCTGCGCACTTACCCACCTCTCGGGAGCCTCGGGCGGAAAGGAGGGAGCTGGTGTCCAGATCGGACTTGCCTCCGCCTCCTTCGTAAGCTGGATCGAGGACCGCTTCCACGATATCGACGACAATGTGGAGGCCCACGGCACATATCTGATGTGCGGTGCAGCCGCAGCCTTCGGTGCCCTCTTCTCTGCCCCTATCTCTGGCGTGCTCTTCGGAACGCAGTTCGCTTCCCCCAGGACGACAAGGCTCGATGCCTGGCTTCCCTGCACAGTCTCAAGCTTCACTGCAGTTCTGATCTCGAAGGCACTTGGAATCCACATTCTCTCGATTCCTGCGGTCACAGCACTTGAATTCAATACTGCAAACACTCTCTACATTGCCCTGCTTGCTGTCCTCATCGGGCTTGCAGCAAGGTTCTTCTGCTTCTTCATCCACCAGACGAAGAATCTCTTCACATCCCATATCGAGAACGAGTATCTGAAGACAGTTGCACCTGCGACGGTCCTCCTTGCAATCACACTCATCGTGTATCTGGTCAGAGGAGACTTCCGCTACAACGGTCTCGGAGGAGACCTGCTTGCAGATATAATCAATGGGAACTTCTTCACATACGATGCGATCATGAAGCTTGTCTTCGTCACGCTTACATTCACTGCAAGCTTCTCTGGAGGAGAAGTAGTTCCCCTTCTCATCATCGGCTCGGGACTCGGAGCTCTGTTCTCTTCGATCACGGGTCTTGAAACGAGCGGCATGGCTGCGATAGGCGCTGTTGCAATGCTTGCAGGAGGGACCAATCTTCCTCTGGTCTGCTTTGCACTGGGACTCGAGCTCTTTGGCTACACAGAACCAATCCTGCTCTTCCTCGCAACCGGAATTGCCTTCGTTGCCAGTGGCAGGCACGGAATCTACTCGACCCAGATCAATCCATATTGAGAGATTGCTGTTGACACAGATATATGGAAACTCTATATTAAATATATGAACAGTTATTCATATGTTTAAATGAATAAATCAAGAGGTTTTCCATGAGCAGTGCAGAGAGAAGCTACGTATTCAGGGCTAGGATTGATTGTGCAGAGTGTGCGCGCAAGGTCGAGGAGTATCTTGAAAGGCAGAGCAATGTGGAAAAGGCCATCTTCGACTTTTCCAGAGGAAGACTCGCTGTCACGACAAGGCTATCCAGGAAGGAGATAATGCGCCTTGCAAGAGAGGCCGAGGACGAGATCGTTTTCCTCGACGAGGAGAAGAGCTACACCTTCAATGTGGAGATAGACTGTGCCGAATGTGCCCGCAAGGTGGAAGCTGCCCTGCTCGAGGATGAGGCTGTTTCGAATGCCTCTTTCGACTATGCACAGGGAAGACTTTCAGTCACCACATCACTTTCAGAGGCCGAGATCAGACAGCGCTGCCTCGATATCGAGGAGGATATGAAGTTTCTCGAAGGAGAGAGGACGGAAAAGAAGAAGAGGGAGCTGGATCTGAGGCCCTACAGGATAATCCTTGCAATTGTGATAATGGTCCTCTGCAGTCACTTCTCTCTCGACTATCCTGTCCTTCTTGCATATCTCATCGCAGGCTACGATGTGCTTTTCAGGGCAGTAAGGAATATAGGAAAAGGAAAACTCTTCGACGAGAACTTCCTGATGGGAGTTGCCACGATCGGAGCAATAGCCCTTTCACAGTACATGGAGGCAGCTGCAGTCATGGTCTTCTACCAGGTCGGAGAGTACTTCCAGGACAGGGCTGTCAGAAGGTCAAGGGGAAACATTGCCAAGCTCATGGACCTTTCTCCTGAGCACTGCACTCTCTACAGGGATGGAAGGACATTCATAGTAGGCCCAGAGGAGGTAGCTGTCGGCGATACGATCATCGTCAAGGCAGGAGAGCGCATCGCACTCGATGGAGTCGTCACAAAGGGAGAATCCTACCTCGATACAAGTGCGATAACAGGAGAGTCCGTGAAGCGCAGGGCAGCAAAGGGAGTCGAGGTGCTCTCAGGCTCTGTCAACACGACAGGTGTACTTGAGATCGAGGTAACGAAGAGCTATGAGAACAGTACCACCAGGAAGATACTGGATATGGTCGAGAACAGCAGTGAGAGAAAGGCCGATACGGAGAAGTTCATCACCCGCTTTGCACGCTACTACACTCCTGTAGTCTGTCTCATGGCACTGCTGCTTGCACTCATCCCACCACTCTTCGGCTTCTCCTTTGCCGATTCTCTCTACAGGGCACTGATGCTTCTTGTCGTCTCCTGTCCCTGCGCACTCGTTCTCTCTGTTCCTCTCTCCTACTTCGCATCGATAGGTGCCTTTGCCAGAGCAGGCGTGCTTGTGAAGGGAGCTGAGAGCATACAGAAGACAGCCAGGCTAAGGATGCTCGCCTTCGACAAGACAGGCACGCTGACAAGGGGCTGCTTCAGCGTACAGAAGGTCGTGAACCTTTCAGACATCGATATACTCCCCTACCTTTCTGCACTTGAGAAGAACTCCGACCATCCGATCGCAAGAGCGATCTGCGAATATTCTGAAAGCAGGCTTTCAGCTGAGGATGCTGTCGAGATTCCAGGCTTCGGAATCAAGGGTGTCATAGACGGAAGAACCTACTATGCAGTGAAACCCGATTTCTTCCATCTGAAACTGAATGAGACAGGAACAGTTGCAGTCCTCGGCACTGACGATGGTGCACTTGGCTATGCAGTGATTTCAGATGAGCTCAAGAGCGGGATAGGGAACACACTCTCCGACCTGAGGAGAGAGGGAGTTCAGAAGCTTGTGATGCTGACAGGAGACAGTAGGAAGGCCGCCCTTGAGATGACCTCCTCCCTCTCTCTCGATTCACTTGTCCCGGACCTCCTTCCAGATGAGAAGGTAGAGGCCTTCGAAAGAGAGAGAGTCGATGGCATTTCGGGCTTTGTCGGGGATGGTATCAACGATGCTGTCCTTCTCTCGAGAGCGGATGTCGGCATCGCAATGGGCGGTATCGGCTCGGATGCTGCGATCGAGGCCGCAGACATGGTCATAATGAACGACGATATCGAAAGGATAGTCACTGCGATGAGGATATCGAAGAGGACGGAAAGGATAGTCAGGGAGAATATCTTCCTTGCGCTTTCGATCAAGATTGCCGTTATAATCCTCGCAGCCCTCGGACTGGCGAACATGTGGCTTGCCATCTTCGGAGATGTAGGTGTAACGGTGCTCTGCGTCATCAATGCGATGAGATGTCTTTCTCATGCAGAGAGATGACAAGAGTCAGCTAATCTATTATCTTTATGAGCTATGAGCGAGAAACAGATCAGAAACATAGGCATCATGGCCCACATCGATGCCGGAAAGACAACCACTACAGAAAGAATTCTATACTATACAGGCGAGAACCATAAGATTGGCGAGGTCGACAATGGAGAGGCCACAATGGACTGGATGCAGCAGGAGCAGGACAGAGGCATCACAATCACCTCTGCAGCTACCACCTGCTACTGGAAGGACCATCAGATCAACATAATCGACACCCCGGGCCACGTGGACTTCACTGCAGAGGTCGAAAGGTCTCTCAGGGTCCTCGACGGCGCAGTCGGTGTCGTCTGTGCAGTTTCAGGCGTTGAGCCCCAGACAGAGACCGTATGGCACCAGGCCAACAACTACGATGTTCCGAGAATCGCCTTCGTCAACAAGATGGACAGAATGGGTGCGGACTTCTACTCGGTACTCGAGCAGATCGAGAAGAAGCTCTCGGAGCACCCTGTTGCACTCTTCATTCCTGTCGGAGCAGAGAGCGACTTCAGGGGTGTAATCGACCTCATCAGGATGAAGTACCTTACCTTCGACCAGAGCGACAAGGGCTCTACTGTAATAGAGAACGATATTCCTTCCGATATGCAGGAGAAGGCAGACGAGTACAGAGAGAAGCTGATCGACGCAGTCGCCTCCTACTCCGATGAGATAACAGAGCTCTACTTCGACGGGCAGGAGATTCCGGAGGAGATGATCATATCGACACTTAGAAGCTGCACGATAAAGAGAGAGCTGCTTCCGGTCTTCGTCGGCTCCTCACTGAAGAATATCGGTGTCCAGCCGCTTCTCGACGGTGTCGTCGACCTGCTTCCCTCCCCTGCAGAAGTCAGACCTATGAAGGCCTACTGGGAGAAGAAGGATAAGGAGATCGAGGTCGTTCACGATGAGAAGGGTCAGCTCATGGGCCTCATATTCAAGATCCAGGTCGACCCTCAGGCAGGCCCGCTCTGCTTCATAAGGATGTACTCAGGTGTTCTCAAGAAGGGTGTAAGCGTCTTCAATGCCACCAAGGCCAAGAAGGAGAGGATAAACCGCCTTCTCAGGATGCACGCAGACAGAGAGGAGGATATTTCCGAGATCAAGGCAGGTGATATCGGCGTAATAGTCGGCTTCAAGCTGGCACAGACCGGAGATACGATCGCAACCGAGCAGAACCCATATCTTCTCGAGAAGATGCACTTCCCGAATCCTGTCATCAGCGTAGCGATCGAGCCTGCAAGCACAGATGATCAGGGAAAGCTGAAGAAGGCGCTCGAGATGCTCTCGATGGAGGATCCGACCTTCACATACAAGGACGACAGCGAGACCGGACAGCTCGTAATCTCGGGCATGGGAGAGCTCCATCTCGATGTACTTGTCACAAGGATCACCAAGGAGATGAAGATAAACGCAAGAGTCGGCAACCCGCAGGTCAGCTACAGGGAGTCGATCACCTCCCAGGCCGAGGAGAAGAACTTCGTCTTCGAAAGGATGATCGCGAACAAGGAGAACTGGGCTTCGATTTCGCTCAAGGCCTCCCCTCTCCCTGCAGGCTCCGGAAACCAGCTCACGATCTCTGCAAGGACCAGGGATATCCCCGATGAGATAGTCGCAAGTGTTAAGAACGGCATCGAGGCTGCCTTCAAGAGCGGCATAAAGTTCGGCTATGAGTGCACAGATATCGCAATAGATGTCACAGAGATCGGCTACGATGAGCTCAGAAGCACTACCTTTGCCAACGAGGCCTGTGCCAATATGGCCTTCGATGCTGTCTGCCAGAAGGCGGGAGCTGTTCTGATGGAGCCTATAATGGAGGTCAAGATCTCTGCCCCATCCCAGTACATCGGCGATGTCATCTCATCCATCACACAGAGAGGAGGAATCGTCAACAGCATGGAGAGCAGGCCCTCTGCCGATATCGTCAGCGCAGAAGCACCCCTTGCCAGGATGTTCGGCTACACGACTGTTCTCAGGTCATCGACCCAGGGAAGAGGCAGTTTCTCAATGGAATTCGGTCATTACGCACCGAAGAGCTGAGAGGTTTTTCCATGAATACGATACGGCACCAAATGTGCTGCAATTTTTTCCCATTTTCTCCTTTT
>LVBC01000278.1 GCA_001604265.1 Spirochaetales bacterium Spiro_01 | reverse complement strand
CGGGGATTTTGTTAAGATGGTAACGCGAATTTCGAATCTTATGCAAAAATCTGCATAAATATTGTAAAAATATTAATCAAATATCTTTTCATTGATAAAAGTTTTTTTCTATTATTCCTTCCATGGATTTTCAGAAATGAAATCTATTCACAGGGAGAATATAATATGAACGAAGTAACCGAGAAGGTCTATCAGAAGGCCTGTCAATTGGATCCGAACCAGAAGGAGTACCTTCAGGCAGTAGGTGTCTTCCTCAACTCTATGGACAAGATCGTAGATGATCGCCCTGAGCTCACCTATCACAAGATTCTCGAGCGCGTTATCGAACCAGAGAGAGTCGTCATGTTCCGCGTACCATGGATCGATGACAAGGGACAGCTCCAGATCAACAGAGGCTTCAGAGTACAGCACTCCTCAGCCATCGGCCCATACAAGGGCGGCCTGAGATTCCACGCCTCAGTAAACCTCTCCATCCTGAAGTTCCTCGGCTTCGAGCAGACTTTCAAGAACAGCCTCACCGGCCTTCCTATGGGTGGTGGCAAGGGTGGTTCCGACTTCTCTCCAAGAGGAAAGTCCGATGCAGAGGTCATGAGATTCTGCCAGTCCTTCATGACCGAGCTCTACAGACACATCGGCCCGGACACCGACGTACCAGCAGGTGATATCGGCGTAGGTGGCAGAGAGGTCGGCTTCATGTTCGGCCAGTACAAGAGACTTACCAACACCTTCTCCGGCATCCTTACCGGCAAGGGTCTCACATTCGGCGGTTCTCTCATCAGACCAGAAGCTACCGGCTATGGTCTCGTCTACATCTCCGATGCAATCCTCAAGGCAGAGGGCAAGACTCTCGAGGGCAAGACCTGTATCGTTTCCGGCTCCGGCAACGTTGCACAGTACACAGTCGAGAAGCTCAACCAGCTCGGTGCAAAGGCAGTCACACTCTCCGACAGCAACGGCATGATCTACGATGAAGAGGGCATCACTCCAGAGAAGCTTGCATATGTAAAGCAGCTGAAGAACGTCAAGAGAGGCAGAATCGCAGAGTACAAGGACAAGTACCCATCAGCAACCTACATCCCACGTGACAAGCAGATCGCAAACCCGATCTGGGACGTCAAGGCAGACTATGCATTCCCATGTGCAACCCAGAACGAGATCTGCGTAGAGGATGCAAGGAACCTCATCAAGAACGGTATCCAGTACGTCGGCGAGGGTGCAAACATGCCATGTGCAGCTGAAGCTGAGAAGATGATGATGGATGCAGGCATCCTCGTAGCTCCTTCCAAGGCAGCCAACGCAGGTGGTGTTGCAGTATCCGGCCTCGAGATGTGCCAGAACTCCATGCGCCTTTCCTGGACAAAGGAAGAGGTCGATGCAAAGCTCAAGGACATCATGACCAACATCTACAAGAACATGTCCGCTGCTGCAGACAAGTACTCCGACCACAACAACTTCATCGATGGTGCAAACATCGCAGGCTTCCTCAAGGTCGCTGACGCAATGCTTGGCCAGGGCTACGTATAATAGCCACCTACTCGATAAGCATGAAGGATGCGCCAGCTCGTCACTGGCGCATCTTCTCTTAAGAGAAAAATTTTCTGTTTTTCTCTCCTTCAACTGGATACTTAAAATCCTGTTTTCTATTATATACTAACCGAAAAGTACTGTTTCACTAGGGAGGAATAGCATGCT
>LVBC01000277.1 GCA_001604265.1 Spirochaetales bacterium Spiro_01 | reverse complement strand
GCTGGTCAGCGGCTAACTCGTATTGGCTGGAGTCCGGTTCTTTCACTGCATCGGGCGATACGATCACGACTTCGCCAACAGGCGGTGAATCGACGACCTTCACTGTCGAATATAGCAATGATGGCGGAAGCATAAGCATGGTCCTGACGTCCGGTCTGGATGTATACGAATTCTTCCTGATGTAAGGCGCAATAAATCTCATCATCTTCTATGGAATCCTTCATCCTGATGGGTGGAGGATTTCCTATTTGCAGGATGGCTGGAATTCCCATTCCCGGCTCAAGAATGCATATTGGTCCGGGGATAATCTGCCACATCTTGATTGAAGTCCTGCATTGTGTTAAGCTATCATTGATAGCTAACGGTGATAACAAATGCCAAGAGACAAGAAAGAGAGTCATGAGAGAATAATTCCGGCCGCAAGAAAGGAGTTCATTGAGAAGGGCTTCGAGAAGGCCTCGATACGCACGATCGCAGCAGAAGCAGGATTGACAAGTGCTGCGCTCTATCGCCATTTCTCCTCGAAGGAGGAGATGTTCAATGCGCTTGTCCAGCCCGGGATAAGGGCGATGAACGAGTGGATGAGGCAGCATGAGGAGGAGTCCTACGCTGCGCTTGAAAAAGGAGATGTGGAAAGGGCCAGAAGCAGAAGCGATGTGGACATGGTGAGGGAGGTCGTGTTCCCCCACAGGGACTCCTTCAAGCTGCTTCTATGCTCTTCGCAGGGAACCCGGTATGAGAACTTCATCCATGATGTCGTACTGGAGCATCAGAAGGGGATGTGGCGTGCCATCATGTTCATGAAGGCAAAGGGGTATCCTGTAGAGGAGATAGGCCAGGAGACGCTGCATATGCTGATGAGCGCCTATCTTACAGCGCTCTTCGAACCGATAGTGCATGACTATCCGAAGGAGGATGCCGAGAGGTACCTCGGAACAATACAGAAATTCTTCATGCCGGGCTGGCAGAAGATAATGGGAATCTAGGAGACTCGAAAGAGCCTCCTCTTTTTTTGTAGGCAAGCAGATTGCAGATTCTGTTAGCTGACAGGAAATGATTTTGCTCTCCTTTGGGAGGGCGGGAGGATATATATGGACAAGGAGAAACAGGTGGAAAAGCGCTCTACCTGGTCGTGGATCTTCACATTCGCAGGAATAAGAAAGAGACACTTCCAGCTGAGTGTGATTCTGGCATTCGGCAGTGTCATCTGCCAGATGGTTCCCTATTTCATCATCGCAAGGCTGATAGGCGCACTCCTTTCAGATTGCCGTGATATTTCAGTACTTGGCAGCTATCTTGCGCTGATGGGTGCATTCTGGGCTCTTTCGATACTTCTTCATGCACTTTCAACGTCGGCATCGCACAAGGCGACCTTCTTCGTGCTCGGAAGCATGAGGAAGATGGCCTGCGACAAGCTTTCGAGGATGCAGCTTGGAGATGTGAAGCTGAGGTCATCCGGAGCGCTCAAGAACACTCTCGTGGAGAGGATAGACAGCATCGAGACGATAATGGCGCACATACTTCCTGAATTCACAAGCAATCTGATTGCGCCTGTGATCATATTTGTCTACCTGATGTACCTGGATTGGAGGATGGCGCTCATCTCGATCGCGACCTTTCCTGTAGGAATACTTGCGATGTGCTGGATGCTGAAGGATGCTAATGAAAGAAACCAGTACTGCATCGATAAGACCAAGGTCCTGAACGATACGGCAGTCGAATACATAAACGGAATCGAGGTGATAAAGGTCTTCGGAAAGACGCAGAGCTCGTATGATAGATTCGTGACCGCTGCAAAGGAAGCAGCAGAGAGCTATGTCGAGTGGATGAGGGACTACATCGGTTCGATGACACTTGCACTGACAGTCATGCCGAGCACGCTTCTGGGAGTCCTTCCTCTGGGAGGCTATCTTGTGATGAAGGGCTCGCTCACAGCAGATGAGTGCATCATGTGTGTGATTCTCTCAGTCGGACTTCTGACTCCTCTTGTCACATTGATGTCCTTCAACGACGACATCAGGACGATGGAGACGATAATAAGCGAAGTGACGACAATTCTCACAGCCCCCGAGCAGATCAGGCCTAAGGTCTCTGCAGCAGAGCCTGAGAGCAACAGCATCCGACTTGAGAATGTGCACTTTGCATATGAGAACAAGGAGGTCCTGCACGGCATAGACCTCGAGATAAGAGAGGGAGAGCTTACTGCCCTTGTCGGGCCATCAGGAAGTGGAAAGTCGACGATAGCAAGACTGATCGATGGACTTTGGGATGTGAGCGAGGGAAGGATTCTCTTCGGAGGCGTCGATGTGAGGAGTCTCTCGGTAGAGGACTTCAACAGTAGGGTCGCATACGTCTCGCAGGACAACTTCCTCTTCAACGAGACAGTCAGGGAGAATATAAGGATAGGCCGACCTGGTGCGAGTGATGAGGATGTTGTTGATATTGCAAGAAAGTCCGGTTGCCACGACTTCATCATGTCGCTTGAAAATGGCTACGATACTGTGGTCGGAAGTGGAGGAGGCCACCTCTCTGGAGGAGAGAGGCAGAGGATATCGATTGCCCGTGCAATGCTGAAGAACGCTCCGATAGTCATACTCGATGAGGCAACTGCATATACGGACCCAGAGAACGAGGCCCTGATAGAGGAGTCGGTCGGAAGGCTCGTAAAGGGAAAGACACTGATAGTCATCGCGCACAGGCTTTCGACGATACAGAAGGCCCAGCACATAGTCGTCGTCGAGGATGGCAGGATAGTGGAGGAGGGCGATCACAGAAGCCTTATCGAAAAGAATGGTCTGTATAGCAGGATGTGGAGTGCTCACATCCAGGTAAAGGACAGACTTGCAATGGAGGCCCAGGCATGATCAGCGTAATTAGCAAATTCTTCGCCTTTGCACCGGAAATCTACAGAAGGAAGTTCTACAGATCTCTCTATCTGAATGTCATCATGAGCATCTTCAAGGCCTTCAGGATACCTGCAATAGCAGTGCTTCTCGAGGGTGTGATCACCTCTTCGGTGACTCCTGCCCTGATTCTCAGAAGCTCTGCGATACTGTATGCAGGCTTCCTGGGCGAGACCCTGCTGAAAGGCGCATCCACGATGCTGCAGACGGAAGCCGGCTATGGGACTGCAACTGAGAAAAGGATAGAGATCGCAGAGCACATGCGCTACATGCCGATGGGCTACTTCAACGAGAACAGCCTTGGAACGATAACCTCAGTGACGACCAATACCATGGAAAACCTGCAGAATGTTGCAACAAGGGTCATCATGATGGTAAGTGAAGGTCTCTTCACGACCCTCCTCATCTCGATTGCGCTTCTGATATACGACTGGAGGATAGGTCTCATCCTGGCCCTGGGCTGTCTCCTCTTCTTCCTGGTCAACTCCCAGATGCAGAATGTATCAGAGGGCTTCTCGCAAGCAAAGTCACAGACTGATACCAGTCTTGTCGAGAGTGTGCTCGAATACCTTCAGGGGATGCAGGAGGTGAAGTCCTACGCTCTTGTGAGAGAGAAGTCGGAGAAGCTCAACAGGGCCATCACGGAGAACATCATCGCAAACACCAGGATGGAGTATGCGCTTGTCCCCTTCATGAACCTGCAGAATCTTATAACAAAGCTCACAGGCATACTGATGAGTCTTGCCTCGATTCTCTTCTACCTCTCCGGCACGATGGATCTTCTTTCCTGCATCGTCATGATAATCTCCTCCTTCCTCGTATATGCAAGCCTCGAAGCGGCAGGAAACTACTCGGGTCTTCTTAGGATTGTGAATATCTGTGTGGACAGGGCGAATGAGATACTCTCTGTAAGGCCGATGGACATAGATGGCGAGGAGATCGAACCCGACTCGTTCGATATCGAAGTGAAGGACATCTCCTTCTCGTACGAAAGAAAGAAGATAATAGACAGTGTCTCTGCAAGGATTCCCGAGAGGAGCACTACTGCGATCGTGGGACCTTCTGGAGGTGGAAAGACTACCTTGTGCCAGCTCATATCCCGCTTCTGGGATGTCGATGAAGGCTGTGTGATGCTGGGAGGAAGGGATGTCAGGGAGTACAGCATGGATTCTCTGATGAAGAACTTCAGCTTCGTCTTCCAGAGTGTATACCTTTTCAGGAATACAATTGCCAACAACATCCGTTTCGGCAATCCAGCTGCCTCGATGGATAGGGTGATAGAGGCTGCGAAGAAGGCCAGATGCCACGACTTCATAACAAGGCTTCCGGATGGTTACGAGACTGTCATCGGAGAGGGAGGTGCGACATTGTCAGGTGGAGAGAGGCAGAGAATCTCGATTGCAAGGGCCATAATGAAGGATGCACCTGTTATCGTTCTCGATGAGGCGACTGCCAACGTAGATCCGGAGAATGAGAAGGAGCTTTTGGAGGCGATCGAGGAGCTGACTCACGAGAAGACGATCATCATGATCGCCCACCGTCTGAAGACAGTCCAGAATGCAGACCAGATACTTGTCATCGACAGGGGAAGGATTGTGGAAAGAGGAAAGCACACGGAGCTTCTGGAAAGAGAAGGAATCTACAGAAGATTCATCGAGATGAGAGAGAGGGCGGCAAGCTGGAACCTCTAGAAAGGAATAGACCCGTCAGAGCTTCGAATCTGGCGGGTCTCTCTTCTAGCGGTAGTTCTCATACATCGTGTCTGTCGCCTTCCTTATCGCCTTCGATACATCGAGTATCTTCTGGGAGTCCCACTTGTCGGGAGTCTCTCTCAGGAATGATGTTATATCGACTCTGTTGTCGAAGATTCCTACAGGTATGTGGTACTTCCTTCCGTGCGCCTGGATCGTTATCGTGTTCGGTCTTTCTGCACTCCTTATCAGATAGTCCATGTCATCGCAGCCGTAGTTTGCATTCATGACAGGCATCGGAACCTCGTGGTGCATTGCCGAATTCGGATCATCGGGGTCGGTCCTGAAGCCTATCCTTCGCCTTGCCTCTTCAGGTGTCGTCCAGATGTAGAGTATGGCCGCCTTCTCGAGTATCTCATTCGAGAAGATGGGAAGTGCATACTGGTAGCCATTGCTGCCTTCAAGAGGCATCGGGCTTCCATCTGCGCCGCCGCGTGCACACTCTATCACGATTGTCCTGTTGTCGAATGAGGATGGGTACTGGTCCTGCTTCTTCTGGATGATGAGTCTTGCTTCGGTCTCGACTCTCTCCGCCACCTTGTTCCGGATTATCCTGTCAAGCAGGGAAAGTGAGGGCTCAAGGCCCACTGCCATCCTTGCCATGTCGATCCTGTCGAATAGGAATCTTGCTGCCGAGTCGCAGAGCACTACATTGCGGTTCATCAGATCGTGGTAGTCCTCATTGAGGAGCATTCCCAGAGTGCCCCATTCCCTGCCATCTATGAAGGGCTGGTCATCTCCACAGTAGAAGAGGCGGTCGAAGCCGAGTGCCTGGAGTTCGCTGTCTATCCTCCTCATCAGATTGGTGTAGAGAAAGTCGTCGAGCTGGAGAGTCGCTCCTATGTGGAACTCCCTCAGCAGCTTCTCTGTATCGATATTTGCCAGGAACTTCCTGACCTCTGTCTTTCCTGATGCAGGAAGTGCCTGCAACAGAATGACCTTGAACGCATCGTTCTTCATCTTCTGACTCCTTTCGATATTGACCAGGGCTAGGACTAGGATATTACCACTTTGTCGAACTCCTTCTCAAGGATGGCAATAAATGGACAATCTGCCAGCTTGAAAGAGCTCTCTGCTTCAAATAAGCTATCCTTAGCATTCATGCTTCATGGCGTGGCTGAGAAGAAGAGTTCATATGTCAAGATATCTGGAAGAGGAATACAGAGGTTATGTCGAGGCCCTTGGAGGGGATGAAGAAGGGCGCCGAAGGGCCTGGAAGGCCATGGAGGCGGGGTTTGCCAGGACCGGCAGGGGCACAGACCCCATCTCATACCTCCCGATCTGCTTCG
>LVBC01000276.1 GCA_001604265.1 Spirochaetales bacterium Spiro_01 | reverse complement strand
GGAGCTTTTTTCTTAAGGCAGTAAAAATGAAGAAAACGAATATTGTCTTTTCACTCATTTCAATCGCGTTTGCCTCTGCGATACTTATCATAACAAGTTCCTGGCCTGCGTCCAGGGATGGAGTTCCAGGTCCTGCAGTATTTCCCAGGATAATTGCATGCATAATAATCTGTTGTGCACTTGTCGTATTGATCAGGACACTGTTATCAAAGAATGAGGATACCGTTGTAAGGTATGCAACCAGAGACTGTTTGGGCGTATACATCACAATGGCCGCACTCATTGTGTACTTCCTTCTGATGAAGTACCTCGGTTTCATTATCGATACAGTCATAATGCTGACCTGCTTCTTTGCCTGGTTCAGCAAGAAGAGACTCGTTACCTGCATACTCATCGCAGTGGTCTCGTCTCTTGTAATCTTCGTAATTTTCAGTAAGGGCCTGAACGTCTCAATGAGATACGGTCTGCTCTACTTCTAAAGGAGGAAATATGTTAGGACAGGTCATGTCGATTGTTCTGAACCCAACTGTTCTGCTCTGTATCTTCCTGGGTGTCGGTGGAGGAATCTGTATCGGAGCACTTCCCGGACTTACAAGCACAATGGGAGTTGCACTTCTGCTTCCACTTACATTCGGTATGGAAGCCCAGAATGGAATTCTCCTCCTCCTCGGTATCTATATTGGTGCTGTATATGGAGGTTCCATTTCTGCAATTCTGCTGCACACCCCTGGCACTCCAGCCTCTGCAGCAACTGTAATAGATGGCTATGAGTTCTCGAAGAGAGGTGAGGGTGGCAGAGCCCTTGGAATCTCGACTCTGAGTTCATATATCGGTGGTGTCGTCAGCTGTCTGATGCTGATGCTCATATCCCCACAGCTTGCAAAGCTTGCACTCCGCTTCTCAGATGCAGAGTATGCGCTTCTTGCAATCTTCGGCCTTTCCATCATCCTGAGTGTATCAGGCAAGTCGATGATGAAGGGAATAATCGCAGGCTGTGTCGGCTTCATCCTCTCGATGGTCGGTGTCGACAGGATCACAGGAAACCTGCGCTTCACATTCGGCTCCGTGAACATGATCGGTGGTATCAGCTATGTACCTGTAATGATCGGACTCTTTGCAATGAGCCAGTGCTTCCAGACTGTAGAGGACATGTCCAGAAAGGAGAACAGGAAGCCTGTGAAGATCAGCAAGGTCTTCCCGAGAAAGGAGGATCTGAAGGCATGCCTGAAGTATGCTCCGATCAGTGGTCTCATCGGTACATTCATTGGAATCATCCCAGGTGCCGGCACAGAGATCGGAGCCTTTGTCTCCTACAATCTTGCCAAGAGCACATCGAAGCACCCGGAGAAGTTCGGAACCGGAGTTCCTGAGGGCGTTGCAGCCCCGGAGGGTGGAAACAATGGTGTTACCGGCGGTGCTATGATTCCAATGCTTACACTCGGTGTTCCAGGCGACTCTGTTGCTGCCATCATGATAGGTGCCCTTACAATCCAGGGACTTCAGCCAGGACCACTGCTCTTCAGGGATCAGAAGCCTCTTATGTATGCAATCTTCATCGGACTTTTCATTGCGAACTGCGCAATGCTGTTCTATGGCATGTCCTGCCAGAAGCTCTTTGCCAAGGTCCTTTCTATTCCCAAGGAGATATTGACCCCTATCATCTTCGTTCTGTGCACAGTTGGTTCCTATGCATTGAACAACAGCTTCTTCGATGTCGGTCTCATGCTCTTCTTCGGTATCGTCGGATACTTCATGAACAAGGCCGAGGTGTCAGTTTCCCCGATGATGCTAGGAATGATCCTGGGCTCGATGGCAGAGCTGCACTTCAGAACAGCTCTGGTAAAGTCCGATGGTGGTATGGGTATCTTCGTTGGTTCTCCGATTGCAATCATCTTCCTTGTTCTGATCGTGATCAGCTTCGGACAGCCTCTCTTCTCCATTCTTCTGAAGAGAGCAAAGAGAAGAGCAGAGAGCAGATAGCAGAAGGATATCCGAGAGAAGGTCCTGGGAGGATTCTCCACTCTCGGATTCTGTTGTAGGACGGATACATGAAGAAGATACGAATCAGATACAATCAGGAGAGGTGCATAGGGTGCGGGGCCTGTCAGGTCGCGTGCAAGGAGCAGAACGGCCTAATGGAGAAGGAATTCATAAGGCGCGTCGTTCTCGCTTCGAAAAGCACACAGAATAAAGAGGTGCAGTACCCATACTCCTACTCCTGCAACCACTGCAGCAGACCTACCTGCGTATCCGTCTGCCCGACAGGTGCAATGCACAAGGGTGAAGATGGCACTATCCTACATGACGATGCTCTCTGCATAGCCTGTGGGCGCTGCTTCTGGGCCTGTCCCTTTGGGGAGGTATCCTTCAGCAGAAAGAGCGGCCTGACACAGAAGTGCGACAACTGCCTCTCCTTGAGAGAGAGGGGCAGAGAGCCCAAGTGCGTCTCCTTCTGTCCGACAGGAAGTCTTGAACTGGAAGAGATCGAGATCGAAGAGCCGGAGGAAGAGAGAGAAGAGAAGAAGAGCAGAGGAAGCGACAGGGTCTACCTCATCCTTGGCGGTGGTGCAGCTGGAGCATATGCTGCAGCTGCAATCAGGGAGGAGGACAGGAGTGGAAGGATAGTCATGCTCTCAGCTGACAGCCACAGACCATATCGAAGGCCACTGCTTTCGAAGTCTCCCTTCAGAAACCTCCAGGCAAGGAGGTTCGAACTCTTTTCAGAAGACTTTTACGAAAGGAACAATATCGAGCTGCATCTTGGCGAGAGAGTGCTCTCTCTCGATACAGAGAAAAGGTGCGTGTCCACAGATAAGGGCAGCTACACCTATGATAGGTGCATCTATGCACTTGGTGCCGAGGCCTTTATTCCACCAATTCCCGGTAGAGACAAGAGGGGAGTGCATGTTCTGAGGACGATCGAGGATGTCGAAAGCATAAGGCGTGCCTGTCTCGAAGGGTGCGATGCCGTCATAATCGGTGGCGGTGTGATTGGAGTCGAGCTTGCTTTCGAGCTCCAGGAATATGGCATCAATGTGACAATACTTGAAGCCATGCCGAGATTGATGGCCCGACAGCTGGATGAGGATATATCTTCAAAGCTTATGTGCAGACTTCGGGCTATCGGTATAAGAGTAGAGACTGGTGTCTCCATCAAGGAGATATCTGGAAACGACAGAGTGGATGGTGTCGTTCTCTCTGACGGCAGAGTCTTTCCTGCAACGCTTGTTGTAGCCTCCTGTGGAATAAGGGCGAATGCGCAGCTTGCCTCTGCTGCGGGAGTGAAGTGCTCCAGAGCTGTAGTCGTCAACGACTATATGGAAACTTCGGCAAAGGATGTATGGGCGTGCGGAGATGCAGCCGAGCTGGATGGCGTCAACTACGCTCTCTACTCTCAGGCGATGGCAGAGGGGGAGACTGCAGGAAGGAATGCAGCAGGACGACACCTTCTGGTTCCTGCATTCGATACCTCACTTGTACTCAATAGTAGAGAGTTGAACATGTTCTCGATCGGAGACACGGGAATTTTGAATGATATGAACTAT
>LVBC01000275.1 GCA_001604265.1 Spirochaetales bacterium Spiro_01 | reverse complement strand
TTCCGATCTCCCCTTATGTCCTTGTAGGCAAGCTCTCTCGCCTTCTGTCCCTCGATGGAGACCAGAAAGCCCTTCTGTGTGAAGAGAACGGAGCCCTTCCTGTTCTCTTCTGAGAGAATCTGCCCTTTTATCCTGGGTCTCCTTGCAAGGACATTCAGCAGGAGAAGCAGGAAGAGGCCGAAGAGTATCGCGATGAAGATCGCAATCGGAACAGAGGCCTCATTCTCTCGTCCGACAGAGATGACCAGCAGTAGCAGAGCAAGCGAGAAGGTGCACAGCAGGAGTATCCTTGGCAGGTTCATCACCTTGGAGAGGATCAGAAGCTGAACATCTGTCCTCGAGGTATTGAGCGGGATACTGAACTCCTTTGGCGCCTTCTCTTCCATATATCACTTCACCGTCTTTCCTGAGTCTATGATTATTACATCCCCATTGACGAAGTCGCTTGCATCCGATGCGAGGTAGATCGCAGCACCTACGCAGTCCTCTGGCGTTCCAAGCCGCTTGTATGGGTGGTTGTTCCTCGTCGCCTCCATCTTCTCTGGATACTGGGCGTAGTAGTCACGGGTGAAGTTCGTGACTGTTGCGGAGGGTGCAATGCCGTTCACATGTATGTTGCAGGGTGCCCATTCGATTGCAAGTCCCTTGATGAGAGCACTTGCCGCAGCCTTCGTTGCGCCATATGCGACGAAGTTCGCACCGAAGCGATAGGCACCTGTGGAGAGCACCTGGATTATCTTTCCGCTTCTTCTCTCGCACATCCTGAGTCCGAACTCCCTGATAAGATAGTAGGCACCATTGAGATTGACATCGACGATGTTCTTCCACTCCTGTGCGCTCATCTCGGATACAGGCTTTCTGTATGTAATCGCAGCACTGTTGAAGAGAATATCGGGAGTCGAGAACCTTCTGTCGATCTCATCGGCCATGCTCCTGATGAAATCCGGATCCGTGATGCTGCCGACAAAGGTCTCGAGGACTGCAATGCCCTCTGAGCCGAGGACACTCCTGGCCTTCTCGAGATGCTCTGTGCTGCTGTCGCAGAGGATCAACCTGGCACCCTTTTCTGCAAAGCCCCTTGCAACGGCAATGGAGATATCGCCACCTCCACCTGCAAGAAGAGCAAGTCTTCCCTCCAGGGAAAAGATATCCTTCATCCTGACCTCCTTTCCTTTTGCCTCTCTTTAAGGTCATTGTCTTTCCACTTTTCCATGAACGCAAATGAAAAAAAATTCACAATTCCGTATTTTGGAATTATCATTTCACTATCCGGGAAGATTTTTCGGAGGAGGTAGTATGGAGGAGAGTCTCGGCTGTCAGAATTCCGTTGCAAATGCACTGAGGATACTGGACTATGTGGGAAGCTCTGGAGCCTCATGGTACACGCTTTCAGAGATACAGAAGGCTACAGGCCTTTCCAGATCCACAACATTCCGCAACCTGCAGGTGCTTACCAGATTTGCATTCATTGAAAAGGATTCGAAGAGCTCGGCCTACAGGATAGGACCAAAGGTTATAGACATAGCCTCGTCGAGGATCAACATGCTCGAGCTGAAGACCGAGAGTCTTCCAGTCCTTCTTGTTCTCCAGGCTCGAGTGCATGCCAACATAACACTCTACTGCCTGAGCGAGACGGATGTTCTGAGCGTCAGCCTGATAAGGCAGAGTGCAGTCGTCCAGGCCGAAAGCTACGCATACCAGAGATCCCCGGCCTACTGCTCAAGCGCAGGAAGATGCCTGCTTTCGAGCCTATCCGGCTCCGAGATCAACCACCTCTATGCCAACTACACCTTCAGGAAGTTCACGGACAGGACGATCTCCAACCTCGAGGATCTTAAAAAGCGCCTGCTGCTCATAAGACAGCGGGGATACGAGGTCAATCTGGGAGAGAAGGAGACCTATACCCGCTCTGTGTCGGTTCCGGTCTATGGCTACAACGGTAATGTGATTGCGGCCATAGGACTCGGTCTTGCACCTGAAGAGCTTACAGAGGAGAGGCTGCAGGGGCAGTATCTTCCCGAGCTCAAGGTCGCTGCGGCCACGATCTCGAGGAAGATGGGCTTCTCGATGAGATGAAGCTCAGACAAGATGCATTGCTGCAATGTTCTCTCTGAGGCAGGAGACCCTGTCCGCATCGAGCAGAGTGTAGATCGTATGAGGATGGAAGGAGGTTTCCTCAGAGAACCTTCTGAGTCTTGCTTCCATCTCATCGAGCTCTCCAAGGCAGGCTGAAAGCTCCTTCTGAGTTTCAAGATAGAAGCCATCTCTCTCCTCCTTCGTCTCCTTGAGGTATCTTGCATATGCAAGAGTCCTTGTGACGAGAGAGAAGAGCTCGACGTAGAGAAGCTGGATGCGGAATCTGTCCACCAGATCCTGGTATCTGTCCTCTCTGAGGCCTGGATTGCCGCTCATGACCAGCTCAAGCGCACTTTCTGCAAGGCTCAGAGCCTCTCTCTTTTCATCGACTATTCTCCTGACGCACTCTCTTTCGGGAGAAAGGACACCAGCCTTCTCAGGAACCCAGTCTGCTATGCTGTTCTTCTCTTCGGAAAGCCAGAATGCGTGCTCGTAGCTGATAGGCATGAGAGAGGAGTCCGAGAAGACTGCATCCTGGACGAAGACTGTTCTCCTGGTAATCGGCCAGGTCCTAGACATCAGATCCATGAACCATTCGACGATTCTATCCTTCTCCTCTCTGGAGATGCCTTTTCTGAAGTAGTCTTCGCATTCGAGGAAGTGGCTGTAGATTCCATCTGCGCTTGCCTTCACATCGAGTGAAAGAGCAGAAGCCGAATAGAGGTTCACCAGATTCGGTGTCCTGAAGACGGTGTGTCCGTCGAGGCTCTCCCAGTCTGTCCTGATGACAAAGCCCTCTGCACCCTTCTCAAGTGCATCGGCAAAGCGCCTTCTGTAATCCTCCATGATATCGGCAATTCCAACTCCCCAGCCGAAGTACTGCCCCATTGCATCGAACTCTATCCACTGCCTGTGCGCACCTACATCGCCGATCCTTCTGTTGATCGGGAATGTCGGATAGTAGTCGTGCGGAGTGTTCTTCAGCGAAATGACCACATCCTCCGGCAGGTTCTCCATGACGGATGCAATCTCCTTCTGGGACTTCGAGTCGAAGACGAAGTCCCTTACAATGAGAGTTCTTCCCGCCTCATGTATCGGCTCGTACATGGCCATAAGAACATCGTGGAACCACTTCTCCCTGCTTGTGCTTCTGCAGCGCTCACAGGTACATCGGTTGGACTTTATCGAGACCTTGCTTTCTCCTGTCGCAAGCGATGTTATTATTCCGGCGCACTCTGGGAACTCCTCAAAGAACTCCATGAACTTCACACGTGTGAACTCGAGGAAGAAGGGATCTGTTGCACAGATGTGCCCATCCTTCACAAGTTCGGGGTGAAATTCGAGGATTATCTCGGGAAAGTACAGCTCCTTGTTCTCGATGTAGACCTGGATTCCTCTCCTTGCTGCCTCGCTGAGCACACGCTTCAGGAAGGCCCTCCTCTGGTATGGGCTCGAGCGTCTTGTCGGTGTGTACTTGTAGAGGGTCCTGAATATCTCGCTGTAGCGTTCGAAGATGGAGCGATAGTGCTCTTTCCTGCAGCCAAAGTACTTTCCAGGGTAGATGATGAGGTCGACGAAGTCGTTCCTGTGGAGCACGAGAGTGTTCATCCTCTCTCTCTTCATGAAATCGAGACAGCCAATTATCCACTCATAGTCCCAGGCGTAGTAGCTGTGGAGTTCAAGACCCCTTACAGAGAAATGATCATTCATAAATCGACCCCCTATTGCTGATGAAATAAGTGTAGCACATGGGAGCGAGCAGAAAGGAAGTTCTTTCTGTCCTCATTCTGTCGCATTAATAAACAGATAATGAATGATATGGTATCAATATGATATTACTTAAGAATACATAGCATATTCATATGTATTCCATTATGAAATTATATTCTTTCGAACATCAGCTCGTTAATTTTGTAATCCTTATCCAGACCCTTTCTCTCGAACTTCGTCATGGGTCTCCAGTC
>LVBC01000274.1 GCA_001604265.1 Spirochaetales bacterium Spiro_01 | reverse complement strand
GCTCATGCACATCGCTCCGTGGACAAAGGCCTCGAGCTCCAGCTCGGGAACTGCATCCTTTATCCTCTTTATGTCATCGAGCGAGCACTCACGCCCAAGTACGACCCTGGAAAAGCCGATGTCGTGGTAGAACTTTGCAGAGGCGCTGTTGATGCAGCTTGCCTGAGTGGACAGATGGAGCTGCTTGTCCGGACAGTACTTCCTGAGCATTTCGACAAGTCCCATATCGGAGATGAGGAAGGCATCGAAGGGGCTATCCTTCAAGGTGGGTACAAGCTCCCTTGCTTCCCTGATGTTGTCCTCCGAGAAGAGGATGTTCATCGTGCAGTAGAGCTTTTTGCCGGTTCTTCTCTTGAGTTCCCAGACCTTATCGAGCTCCTCGTCCGTGAAGTTCGTCGCATTCTTTCTCAGTGAGAACTTCGTCAGCCCCATGTAGGCAGCATCGGCACCGTATGCAAGTGCTGTCTCGAGCTTCTCGTAGTTCCCTGCCGGCGCAAGTAGTTCTATGCTCATAGCTTCTCCCTGAGTGCGTTGATGAGCTCTGAAAGCTCGCTGTCCTTCTTCTCCTGCTTCTCCTTCTCCTCTGCAAGCTCCCTTTGAAGCTTCTCCTCGTACTCCTGTTCGCTCATCCTTGTAGTTGCATCATCGGGGAAGGCGTAGGAGAGTACCTCCTGCATGTCGGATACCGGGTGGAACGTAATTCCGGACTTTACCTCATCCGAAAGCTTGTCCAGGTCCCTCTGGTTCTTTGCAGGGTAGAGGACAGTGTCGATGCCGTCCCTCTTTGCTGCAAGCACCTTCTCCTTCAGGCCGCCGATTGGCATTACCTTGCCGGTAAGCGTCAGCTCGCCTGTCATTGCCAGCTTCTGCTTGATTATCTGCTTTGTGACAAGAGAGTAGAGTGCGCATGTAAGTGTTATGCCCGCACTTGGACCATCCTTCGGGACAGCTCCCTCAGGCAGGTGGAGGTGCACAGAGTGGTTCTTGAACCAGGAGCGGTCGATTCCTCTCCTCTCTGCTTCCCTCTGCAGGTAGGTCCATGCGATGGAGACGGACTCCTTCATGACATCTCCAAGCTGACCTGTTATCTTCAGCTCTCCACTTCCCGGGAAGTCCTCTGCCTCGATGAATAGAGTAGTTCCTCCCATGCTGGTCCAGGCAAGACCGATCGCTGTTCCGACCTTGTCCGCCTTGATGAACTCTCCACCTGGGAATGGTGGAAGACCAAGGTACTTCGCAACGAGTGCATCGGTGACTGTCACTGGAAGCTTCATCTCTTCATCAGTGAAGCTTGCAAGTGCGATCTTCCTGTTTATCTTGTCCAGTGCCTTCTCGAAGTTCCTGACGCCGGCCTCCCTGCAGTACTCCTCTGCAATCCTCAGAAGGATCTTCGAAGAGTACTTCACATCCTTCTTCATGAGACCTGTCTTCTCGAGCGACTTCGGAACGAGGTACTTCTTTCCGATGTTCAGCTTCTCCTGGCTTGTATAGCCCGACAGCTCGATGACCTCCATTCTGTCAAGCAGTGGAGATGGGATGGTATCCAGCGTATTTGCAGTTACGATGAAGAGTATCTGGGAGAGGTCGAATGGAAGGTCCAGATAGCGGTCGCGGAAGGTGGAGTTCTGCTCCGGATCCAGTGCCTCGAGGAGCGCAGAGGCGGGGTCTCCCTGGAAGCTCTCGCCCATCTTGTCTATTTCGTCGATCAGGAATACAGGACTCTTTGTCTTTGCGATCTTCAGTCCCTGGATCAGCTTGCCTGGCATGGCACCGATGTAGGTCCTTCTGTGGCCCTTTATCTCGGCCTCATCCTTGAGACCGCCGACACTGAAGCGGTAGTACTTCTTTCCGAGTGCCCTTGCGATCGAGATTCCGACACTGGTCTTTCCGACTCCTGGAGGTCCTACAAGGCAGATGATCGCACCCTTCGTATCCTCCTTCTTCTTCCTGATGGCCAGGAATTCGAGAATCCTGTCCTTGACATCCTGCATGCCATAGTGGTCTGCTTCCAGGATTTTCCTTGCCTTTGCAAGGTCGATTGACCTGTAGGCCTCGCTCTTCCAGGGCAGCTCGACGACTGTCTGGAGGTAGCCCAGTGCTATTGTGTACTCCGGAGAGTTCTGGTCCATGGAGGCAAAGCGGGCAAACTCGTTGTTCACTGTCTCGAGAGCCTCACCCTCGAGACCCAGCTCGTCGATCTGCTTCTTGAGCTTCTCTCTTATATCCTCCTGGCCGCCCATTCCAAGCTGCTTCTGGATGTTCTTCAGCTCCTCTCGGAGGAAGTAGTCCCTCTGGCTCTTCTCGAGTCTCTTGTTGACTGTGCTCTGGATGTCGGCCTGTATCTCTGCGATCTTCCTCTCCTTGGCATAGTAGAAGAGAACCTCCTCGATCCTCTTCTTTATGTCGATCGTCTCGAGTATCCTCTGCAGGTTGTCCGGTTCTATGTCCAGAATGGAGGCCATGTAGTCTGCAAAGCGGCCCGGAGACTCGATATTGACCATGTTGAGTCTGTTCTCTTCTGTGAAAAGTGGGTTCTTTCCGACGATGAGCTTCATCTCCTCCTTGAGGCTCTTGAGCCAGGGAGCAAGCTTCTCGTTATCATCCTGGACCTCTCTTATGTAGCTTACCTGGGCAGTCACATAGTTCTGGCTGCCGTAGAAGTGCTCCACTTTGAATCTCTCCTGGGTAGCGACGAATACATTCACTCCTCCGTCCGGGAGCTTTATGGTCTTGAGTATCCTGCAGAGCGTTCCGACTCTGTAGAAGCGCTCGTCGTTGCTCAGCTCGCTGCGCTGCTTTCCACTTGCGGATGACTTCTGAAGCAGGGCACCGAAAAGATTGCCGTGGGCCTGGGCCTTCTCGATGATGGCCACATCCTCCTGGTCCGTGACCATGAGTGGGGTAAATAGGCCCGGGAAGAGAGGCTTCATTGCCAGAGGCAGTATGAATAGGTTCCTGGGAAGTAGTTTCTCATCTTCAAGAATGCTGTCTAGATCCATATATCTTTCCTTATCTGTATAAAGCTTATGTTCTCAATAAAGATATATAAAAGATTGTGAATCGGAAAGTGCCAAGGGCAAGATGGAGATGAATAATCGATAAATAGTTGTTGCGTTTTGTTGCATAAATGGTATCATTTACTCATCAGGAGCGTGGAGGACA
>LVBC01000273.1 GCA_001604265.1 Spirochaetales bacterium Spiro_01 | reverse complement strand
CAGCAAGAAGCAGAAGAGTCAGCAGCTTTCTCATGGGGACAATTTAATCCTATTTGCCCAGTTTATCCATATTCCTTGGCCTTTTTGCGCTTATGTACTTATATTTGAGACAGGATGGACAGCAATTTCGACAGGAACAAGGCTATAGATATGGCAGAAAGGATGGGCAGGAGTGCGACCCAGAATGACATCCAGATCTTTGCCGAGAATCTTGAAAGCATGAAGAAGGGGCCGCTTGAAAGAGTCTGGGACAAGGTCACAGAGCTCTGGGAGGTCTTCAACTCTCCGAATACGCCATCATCTCTCAAGGTAATTATAATCGGGGCACTGATATACATGGTATTCCCGATAGACCTCGTGCCGGATGCGATTCCAATCCTCGGTCTTCTGGATGATGTCGCTGTGATCACATACGCATTCACTCTGCTGCTGAGGCACCCAGAGTGCCGTGCGATCCATGTCTATCCGGAGAAGGGAGACATAATCTGCAAGAACAGCGCACATGGCCTCTATCAGCACTATGGAATCTACATAGGAGAGAAGAGAGTCATCCACTTCGCAGGACCAAAGGGTCAGGAGATAAACCCATTTGAGGCCGATATACTCGAGACCGATCTCTCCTCCTTCCTGAAGGGCGAGAAGCTCTACATAGTCAGGGAGAGAGAGGATTCCAGGCTCAGGAGCTTTTCTCCGGACGAGATAGTCTCGAGAGCAAGGTCGATGCTTGGACGGCAGAAGGGGAAGTACGACCTTGTCTTCAACAACTGCGAGCACTTTGCCTACTGGTGCCGTTTCGGAATAAAAAAGAGCCAGCAGGTAGAGGATGCTGCCTCCTGCCTCGTTTCATTTATCGGCAGGAGATAAAAGAAGTACCGGACCAATTGTGATCCGGTACTGCTGCTTTATATCAGTGATTCAGATAGAGAAGAGTCTTCTTGTCCATTACAAGTGATACCTTCTCGCCGTCTGTGAAGATCTTCATATCCGGCTTGTGAGGTACGTTTGCATTGATGACGGTGTCACCGAGCTGGAGCTCGTACTCTACGTGGTTTCCTACGAAGAGGGAGTTGATTACCTGTGCTGGGATATCACCCTCCTTGAAGTCTTCTATAATGATGTTCTCTGGTCTTGCAACGAGGATGGCCTCATCTCCGACCTTGAACTCCTGCTCGGTCCTTGCTGTAATCTCGTTTCCTGTCGGAAGGGTAGCTGTGATCCTTCCTTCCTTGAGCTCGATGACCTTGCACTTGATGATGTTTGCCTGACCGATGAAGTCTGCTACGAATGCGGAGTTGGGGTTGTTGTAGACCTCACGAGGAGAACCTACCTGCTCGACCTTTCCTCTGCTCATTACGACGATCCTGTCGGAGACTGTGAGTGCCTCTGCCTGATCGTGAGTTACGTAGAGACAGGTGATACCAAGCTTCTTCTGGAGCTTTCTGATCTCTGTTCTCATGTGGATCCTTAGCTTTGCATCGAGGTTGGAAAGCGGCTCGTCCATCAGAAGGAGGGCTGGGTCCATGACGATTACTCTGGCGAGTGCAACTCTCTGCTGCTCACCACCAGAAAGCTCGTTCGGATACTTGTCCTCGGTACCTGCAAGACCAACGAGGGCCAGAGCATTCTTTACCTTTTCGGTGAAGTTCTTCTCTCCTCTTGCCTTTAGACCATAGGCAACGTTGTTGTAGATGGTCATGTGCGGGAAGAGGGCGTAGTTCTGGAAGACGAAGCCGATTCCTCTCTGGTTGACAGGTACGTTGGTCATATCCTTTCCTGCGAAGGTGATCGTACCTTCAGATGGAATCTCGAAGCCTGCGACCATTCTGAGTGTTGTGGTCTTTCCACAACCGGATGGGCCAAGGAAGGTGACGAGTTCTCCCTTCTCGACTTCGAGGTTGGTATTGTCTACAGCCTTGAGCTGCATATTATCCTTTACGAATACCTTTGTGACGTTTTTCAATGAAAGAGCAATTTCACTCATAGGTAACTCCTATTTGGAAGCCTTGTGGCTGAACTGGGATGTGTAGAGACTCATTGCGAGTGCGATAAGGGCATCGGCAATGAAGACCAGGATGATCAGGACAATCGAGAAGGCACAGGCCTGTGCAAACTGCAGCTCGGTCATACTTTCAAGAATTCTGGTCGTGAGCAGTGTCCACCTTGCGGAGACAAGGAAGATCGTTGCACTGATTGCGGTCATACAGTGGATGAAGAGATATCTCATACCGGTAAGGATTGCAGGTACGATCAGTGGCACGGTAACGTGGCTGAATGTGTAGACAGATCCTGCACCTAGAGATGCGGATGCCTCTTCAAGCGATGGGTCGATTTGCTGTAGCGAGGCCATTACAGATCTGATGCCGGTCGCATAGTATCTGAAGACATATGCGGCAACGAGAATCGTCATCGTACCGGTGAGCACAATAGGCTTCTTGTTGTAGGCAACGATGTATGCAATACCGACGACTGTACCAGGAAGTGCATAGTTCAGCAGGGCAGAGAAGTCCAGGAATCGCTTCAATGGGAAGTCCTTTCTCTGGACGATGTAGCCTATGATGACACCCAGAAGACCTCCGATTATTGTAGAGGTGAATGCAATTTTAAGCGTATCTGAGATTGCCTTTCTTCCTCGTTTGAAAACGTATATGAAGTGGTCCAGTGTGATCGTTTCGTTTACACCCCAGATCTTCACAAGAGAACCCTTGAGAATGATCCAGTAGAGGTAGACGACGAAGGCCAGGATTATACCGCAGAGGGTGTAGCAGAGTGCTACCATCCACTTTGGAAGCGGGCTGAAGATGGACTGGTGTCCACTTTTTCCTGAGACCGTTACGTAGCTCTTCTTTCCAACGAGAAGCTGCTGGAATAAAAAGACCAGCATTGCCGGGATTATCAGAAGGAAGGAGAGTGCAGAACCGCCATTGACATCGAACTTTCCGGTAATTACCAGATATGCTTCAGTTGGAAGGGTCGGGAACTGATGTCCACCCAAGATCTGAGGAGTTGCGAAGTCGGCAAGGGAAGAGCCGAAGAGAAGGAGCAGGGAGTTTGCAATTGCTGGAACACTTAGAGGGAGGGTGATGGTACGGAATATCCTTCCGTTCTTTGCTCCCAGGGAGCAGGCAGCATCATCCAAGCTCGAACTCATTGTATTGAGAATGGCCGATACGACCATGTACGAGACTGGGAAGTATGTGAGGGTCTCTGCAATCCAGGTTCCTATGAAACCGTAGATGCTGAAGTTCTCAATATGCAGCAGCTTAAGGATTGTCCCATTCGGTCCCAGTGCCATCGTCAGTGATATGGATGATGTGAATGGCGGGGATATGAGTGGAAGAAGAGTAACTGCGTTTATTATCAACTTTACAGCTAGAGGCATTCTTGTTCGGTTCACAAGAAGGGCGAACATGTAGCCAAGGATTGTACCAAAGACTGCAACGAATACCGCCAGATAGAGGCTGTTCCACAGTACCTTGAAGGTGAATGCGTTGAAGAAGTTCTTCTTTATGAGCTCCATCGAGAACTGACCGTTCTTGAAGAAAGCAGCCATTAGAAGTCGGGCCAGAGGGAAGAAGATGAAGACTATCAGGCAGGACCAGATTATTAGCAGAGCACAGAAGAGGGAGGGGTCCCGCTTCAGCATGATGCTCTTTTTGTTTGAGTTGGACATTGAATCTCCTTTGAAAACACAGGAAAGGGCCTTTTAAGCCCTTTCCTCGAACGTGTCAAGAGTTCATTACTTGATGACTTCGTTTTCCCACTTCTCGACGAATCTTGCTCTGTTCTCGCCCTTCCACTTGGAGGATGACTCGATCAAAGGCATCTTGCTGAGATCCATGTTGGGATCTGTGACTTCGATGTCAGGTCTGGTAGGAACGTAACAGATCTTGTTGGCCATCATGAAGGAACCGAGAGCCTTTGTGGAAGCCCAGTCCATGAGAGCCTTTGCTGCATTAGGATGCTTGCATCCAGCTACGATACCGGAGCCTTCAACACCATAGGTAACGCCCTGCTTTGGATAGGAAACTACTACTGGGTATCCCTGGTTGACGATGTCGAGTGCATCACAGAGGTAGAAGACGCCTGCTGCTGCCTGGCCGTTTGCAACTGGAAGTGCACCACCTGCGCCGGACTTGGTGTAGAGCTGGATGTTCTTGTTCATCTCTTTCTGAACTTCGAATGCCTTTGCTTCATCCTTGTAGCCGAGGACCATTGCGTAGATTCTCTCGGTAGCTGTACCGGAGGTTCTTGCATCTGCCATCTGGAGACCATTCTTGTATGCTGGACCGCAGAGGTCTTCCCAGCTCTGTGGAGCTTCGAGGTTGTTCTTCTTGAGGAAGTCGGTGTTTGTCAGGAAGCAGAGAGGGATGAGGCCGATACCTGTCCAGTAGTGATCAGGGGACTGGTAGTTTGCTGGGACCTTGTCAGCTTCTTTTGGAGTGTACTGCATGAAGATGCCTTCCTTGATACCAGCATCGTATGTATCGGATGGACCACCCCAGAGAGCGTCGACCTGAGGATTGTCCTTCTCGGCAATAAGTCTGGAGAGAGCCTCACCAGACGAGAGTCTTACGAAGTTTACCTTGATACCGGTATCCTTTGTGAACTGCTCGAAACAAGGAGCAGCTGCCTTCTCTGGCATAATTGAGTATACATCGAGGGTATCTTCTACCT
Organism: Spirochaetales bacterium Spiro_01; assembly: GCA_001604265.1. Lineage (GTDB taxonomy): Bacteria > Spirochaetota > Spirochaetia > Sphaerochaetales > Sphaerochaetaceae > Bullifex. Next base: position 176 of record LVBC01000273.1, on the reverse strand, counting down.
TGTCTGCTGCTGGAGCTGATTCAGAAGCGCCCTGTGCGAAAATGGAAAACACGAAACATGTGATCATAAGTAAAACGAATAGTTTTCTCATAAGAAACCTCCTTAATGTTTCCAAGGAAAATTTTACCACTTAATTTTCAAAAGTAAACTCAAAACAACAAAATGCAACACTCTGT
>LVBC01000272.1 GCA_001604265.1 Spirochaetales bacterium Spiro_01 | reverse complement strand
CTTCTGAGCTGTTCCTGATTCTTTGCGCCAGCAAGTATGGTCGTGACATTCTTCTGGGCCTTTAAAAAGCCAAAAGCAAGGTCGACCATGGAATAGCCCGTCTCCTTGCAGAGTCTGTCCAGATCCTGGAGGAACGGGAATATGATACTCTCGAAGCCTCCATCACTGTGCCTTCCCTGTCCCCACTTGGAGTCATACATTCTTGTAGCCCTTCTGTTGAGAGGAACATCCTCCAATCTGAGGAACTTGCCAGTAAGAAGACCCTGGGCAAGAGGAACATAGGCCCAGACAGTCATACCAGCTTCGATGCTCAGATCGATAGATCGGTTCTTCTCGATCAGCCTCCAGATCAGCGAGTAAGGCAGCTGGTTGGAGACAACATGATGGCCACGTGACATCTTTATGCATTCAGGACCGAAGTTGCAGACTCCGATTTCGCGGATCTTGCCCTCCTTCTTCAGCTCCTCATATGCACCAAGAGTCTCTTCCATGTCGGTTCCCCTGAAGGGCCAGTGGACCTGATAGATATCGATGTAGTCCGTCTTCATCCTCGCAAGACTGGCATTGCAGTGCTCGATGATGGACTTACGGTCCGGAAGACGCACCTTCGAACAGATGACGACCCTGTCCCTTATTCCCTTTATGGCCTGTCCAAGGACCTCCTCGGAGTGACCATCTCCATAGCGATCTGCAGTATCGATGACATTGATACCGCTGTCGATGGCTTCCCATATGGTACGCTTGGAGATATCATCCTCGGCCTTTCCCCAGACACTTGCACCCGAGTAGCCCCAGGTACCAAGAGCCAATCCAGAGAAACTTATATCACTGTCTTTAAGTCGGGTGTACTTCATCACTGCTTACCTGAAATACCTGCATCGATGACGTTCTTCTCTGCAGCCTCAAGATATGCCTGTGCGTCTGCACCTACAAGATCGAGGGCCGATGCCTGGTAGACATTCACATATGCATCGAGGAACTCCTGGGATGTAGCGACCTTCTTGAAGGCATCACAGTAGTACTTGTATGCAGAATCGGAAATGTTCTTAGCAGCTACGACACATCTGGTCTGGATGAAGTCCATTCCCTCATATCCCTTTTCAGCGAATGTAGGAACCTCTGAAAGGACACCGCTCATTCTGGAGGTGCCTTCGGTGACGATTGCCTTGAGCTCTCCGGAAGCAAGATAATCCTTCAATGTGCCAAGCTTTCCGATGCCAAGGTATACCTGGTTGCCGAGAACAGCCTGCAGTGTTCCTGCTGTATCGCCGGTCTGGAGATAGCTCAGATGGTCATTCTTGTCCACCTTCTGCTTGAGGAGATTGAACATGACATTGTCGTCTGCCTTGCCACCACCGAGGATGACATCATTGTTCTTGAGATACTCGACAAAGCCATCGAAATCATTGAATGGGGCACTCTTTGATACATACAGGAACTTCTTGTCCTGGGCCATGGTTGCGACGACCTTGAAGTCCTTTACTCTGAACTGTGTATTGTCGAGCATGGTCGTCACATCACCAAGATTGAGAGTAAGGAGAGTATGGTCTGCATCGCTCTGACTGAGACTCTGCATCCTCTTCCAGTTGACTGCACCGGAACCATCTGTAACGTTCTCGACAACGATTGTTGCCTTGTCCAGAGCTCCAGTCTCATCGATTACACCCTGGACCTTTCTGGTGAATCTGTCTGCAGCCGAACCCGGCTTGCTGGAGCAGTACCAGGAAATCGACTTTGAGGGCTTGAATTCAGCACCTGATGAAGCAGCTTCCTGCGCGCCATTTGCCATCACAGAAGCGATGATGATAGCAGCTACCAAGACCAATGCGAAAACTTTTTTCATATTTACCTCCTACGGTCAATGACCGGAAATTAGCTGACTTTCTTCTTTCTTCTTCCCATCACTGCCGGAACGATCAGACAGATGAGCAGGAGAATTATGAACAATAGCGAGATCGGCTTCTGGATGAAGATCATGGGAGAGCCATGTCCAAGGACAATGGCCTGCCTGAACTTGTCCTCCAGTGTCGATCCAAGGACGAACGCCAGAAGGAAGGGCGCAGATGGCCAGTCGAACTTATTGAAGATATAGCCGAGACAGGCACCTGCAAGCATGATGACGACACCATACATCGACCTCTCCGAGCTGTATGCTCCAAGGAAACAGATGACTGTGATCAATGGAATCAGGATAGTAGACCTTACCCTGGACACCTTCGCCATGATTGGAATCAGAAGTGTTCCAACACAGATGCAGATTATATTTGCGACATAAAGAGAAGCTATGACACTCCAGACAAGATCATGCTGCTTCACATAGAGCATCGGTCCAGGTGTAAGCCCCCACATAGTCAGTCCTCCAAGCAGCAGAGCGGTAGCTCCACTGCCAGGAATTCCCAGGGCAAGGGTCGGGGCCAGGGCGCCACCTACACAGCCATTGTTGGCCGACTCCGAAGCGGCGATTCCCTCAACAATTCCAGTTCCGAATCTATCACCCTTCCTGTTGACTCGCTTCTCGAGCATGTAGCCGAAGAAATTCGCTATGGTACCTCCAGCTCCGGGAAGGACACCTGTTATCGTACCGATCA
>LVBC01000271.1 GCA_001604265.1 Spirochaetales bacterium Spiro_01 | reverse complement strand
GGCGAACTTCAGTTGCAGAAATCGCCCGGACCCAACGGCCCATGGGAACCTTTACCTGATGCCCGGTCTCCTCATATCGTCACAATAGAGTCCACATCGAGTTTCTATTTCAGGCTCGCTGTGGTAGACACAATTAAACGCTCCGGTGAATAAAGATCGCTCCCATACGTCTAAGTAAGTGAGCCGGGAGCCTGCGCTCCGACTCAAAAACAGGATTCCCGGTTCGCTTGAATGCGACCGGAGAATATGACGCAAGTTCGCCTGCGCCGGAAAAAAAATTGCCGTACGAAGCAGAACTTGGTAGCATGAACGGGATATTTTGTAGTCAATACAAGTAATATGAAGCATAAGGTTAGAATGTTAAGTCTGGCGGCCGTGATTGCCGCACTGTCGTTTACTGTCAATACGTACGCTGAGGATCTTGAAGCATTGCCTCTTGTACTGCCCAAGCCCTCTGAGCAGGGAACTCCCAGCGATATTGAACTGAGCGAGTATGTAGAAAAGCCTAGTGACAAACCGCGCCCCGCGTTCATGGCTCCCAAAGGTGTCAAAAACGTGGCTCTCGGCAAGAAAGTCACCAGCAGTGATAAATCGCCTTTAGCCGGCTCCTATGAGCTGGTGGTCGATGGCAATAAGGAAGCTACCGACGAATATCTGGAACTCCACCGGAAACCGCAGTGGATTCAGATTGATCTGGAAAAGTCATATCCTGTGACGGCCATATTGGTTTGGCACAGCTTTGCGACGCCTCAGGTTTATCGTGATGTCGTCGTGCAGGGCTCGGATGATCCCGAATTCAAAGATGCGGTCACCCTTCTCTACAACAATGACTATGACAATTCTTTGGAATTGGGCGCCGGTAAAGACTTGGAGTATTTCGAAACTCACGAAGGCAGACTGGTGGACTGCAAAGGCAAGAGCGTTCGTTACCTCCGCCTTTACAGCAACGGCAGCACCTTTGGCCGTCTGAACCGCTACACTGAAGTCGAAGTTTGGGCCAAAGAATAATTAAGTACTGACAGAAAAGCGGGAAATGGACTGACGAATAGAAAATGTGAGCTCCATTTCCCGATTTTTTCACCCCTTTTAATATCAAAAAAAATGAAAAAACTAACTCCATCTATCGCTATTGCGCTGGTTGCCACTCTGGGCATCTCAAGCACTTTCAACGCTTCAGCCGCTGAAGAACTCGAAAAGCTGAATGTCAAGCTCCCCATTCCTGCATTCATGGGCACCCCCACGGATGTACCCGATGACGAGCATCTGGAAAAACCGAGCGACAAACCGCGCCCTGCATTCATGGTCCCCAAAGGCTGTACCAACCTTGCCCTCAAGAAAAAAGTGACCGGCAGCGTGGAAACGCCCAATAACGGCACCTATGAGCTGCCCACCGACGGCAATAAAGAGTTCAGCGACGACAGCTACGTGGAACTTCCCCGCAAAACCCAATGGATTCAGATTGATCTGGGTGAGCCCGTCAAAATGTACGCCATCCTGGTGTGGCATGCCCACAACACTCCTCACATCTACCGCGACGTGATCGTGCAGGTATCCGATGATCCTCAGTTCGAAAAGGAAGTCAAAACCGTTTACAACAACGACTATGACAATTCTTCACTTCTGGGTGTGGGTAAAGACCTTGAATACTACGAAAGCCATGAAGGCCGTCTTGTCGACACTAAGGGTGTTGAGGGCCGCTATGTGCGTCTGTACAGCAGAGGCAGCACTTATAGCAGCATGAATCGTTATACCGAAGTCGAAGTCTGGGGCTTGAAGAAATAACTATCAGAAAGGGCTTGGCAGAAAGTGAATCGATTCTGGCAAACCTGTCTGATTTTACTGATTG
>LVBC01000270.1 GCA_001604265.1 Spirochaetales bacterium Spiro_01 | reverse complement strand
GTTCTGAGGTGATTATACACCAAAATGCAGGCTGAAAGTACACAACCTCCATACTTCTGAAAAGATATCATTGATGCTATACTTGATGTCATGAGAAAGCTTTCTGCAATACTTATCATCCTGTTTGTCTTGCTTCTTCTCTCCTGCCAGAGCAGCAGGTCGGAGCAGAGTGCAAGGACAGAGAGGGATGAGAGGGACAGAAGTCTGCTGGTCTCGAGCATGCAGGATGCACTCTTCTCTACCGAAGCTCAGGCCTTCAGATCAAAGGCCTCCTTCCAGTTCGACTCCTCCTTCCAGCAGTATGATGTGAAGCTTGCCGAGTTCAGAAGGCTTGAAGATGAATACCTCATGATGCTTTCTGAGATATTGAGGGGTGGCGTCGAGCAGCTGACGGATCTGTTCCTTGCAGAGCTTTCGGCCCTCGATATCTCGGATCCGAACGTATATATCGACAGGGGCTATGCAAGCATATCGGAGGAGCTTGAGAAGCGCTGCAGCGATTCGGCGCTTGTACTTATAGGCAGGACGCTTGAAGCGGAAATCTTCAAGCTGGATGGTATCTACTCACAGCTTGAGAAGGAGGCCGACAACTGGAGGGTCAATCTGAACAACCTTTCACTGGTCGGAGTCACAAGGAACGCAGACGAGCTCAGAAAGCCTGCAATTGCAGAGCTTGCACTATGGGCCCGGGATCAGTACTTCAACCTATTGAGCGACAATGAGGTAACTGCAAGATACAGAAGTGGAAAGTAGCATGGACAGGGACGATCTATTCTCAAGTGCCAATGAAATCAGCGAGAACCAGCCACTTGCATACCGCATGAGGCCAAGAACTCTCGATGAGTACATTGGGCAGGAACATATAATAGGAAAGGGAAGACTTCTGAGGAGGGCCATTCAGGCAGACCTCCTCTCCTCTGTTATCTTCTATGGCCCTCCTGGAACGGGAAAGACAACCCTTGCAAGGGTCATTGCAAACACGACAAAGAGCCACTTCTCTACCCTCAATGCCGTCCTTTCCGGGGTAAAGGAGCTGAGGTACGAGATAGATGCCGCAAAGAGCAGGATGGACCACTATGGCAAGAGGACCATCCTCTTTGTCGATGAGGTACATCGCTGGAACAAGAGCCAGCAGGATGCCCTGCTTCCGTGGGTCGAGAATGGAACCTTCATCCTTATCGGTGCAACCACAGAGAACCCATACTTCGAGGTCAATGCAGCCCTGGTCTCAAGGTCCAGGGTATTCCAGCTGACAAAGCTGACGGAGGATGACCTGATGAAAGTCGCAAGACAGGCCCTCTCGGACAGAGAACGCGGCTATGGAAACTACGATATCTCCTTCGAGGAGGGAGCGCTGGAGCACCTTGTGAATATTGCAGGAGGAGATGCAAGAAGTCTCCTCAATGCCCTTCAGCTGGCTGTAGAGACCACTCCGGATACATTCCCTCCAGAAAAGGGAGAGAAGATATACATTTCAAAGGAGGCAGCAGAGGAGTCGATACAGAGGAAGGTCGTTCTCTACGACAAGGAGGGAGACTACCACTTCGATGTGATCTCGGCCTTCATCAAGTCCCTGAGGGGCTCCGACCCGGATGCAGCACTCTATTGGATGGCCAGGATGATAGCAGCTGGAGAGGATCCTCGCTTCATATTCCGCAGGATGCTGATAAGCGCTGCAGAGGATATCGGTCTTGCAGATCCCATGGCCGTTTCTGTCGTTGAGGCAGATGCTGCGGCCTTCGATCGAATCGGACTTCCTGAGGGTCGCTTCCACCTTACGCACTCTGCCCTTTACCTTTCCACCTGCAAGAAGAGCAACAGCGCACTTGCATTCTTCGATGCACTTTCAGATGTCGAGAAGGAGAATGCAGCAGAGGTTCCGAACCACCTGAAGGATCCAAGCAGGGACAGCGAAGCCTTCGGACATGGAGAGGGCTATCTCTACCCTCACGCCTACAAGGACCACTGGGTCAACCAGCAGTATCTGCCAAACGGAATGCAGGGAAAGGTCTACTACAGACCATCCGACCAGGGGTACGAGGCCAAGATCAAGGAGGATGTGGAGAGAAAGAGAGAGGCCCAGCTCGAAAGCGCAGGAGAGGATGCCTTTGTCGAGAATCTGACCTTTGCTCCAAAGGACAGGAACAGAGAGCGATGGATTGCAAGGACCGCCTCGATGGG
>LVBC01000269.1 GCA_001604265.1 Spirochaetales bacterium Spiro_01 | reverse complement strand
TGATACAAGGATTCCTGAGGGAGCCGATGCGATCTGGATGAGCCAGTTCCTCGACTGCTTCTCTCTTGAGGAGGTAACGATGATAGCCTCGAAGGTCTCATCTGCGATCAGCGATGATACCTCTGTCTATGTACTCGAGCCTCTTATCGACAGACAGCGCTTCAGGGCCTCCTCCTTCTGTCTGCAGGAGACGAGTCTCTACTTTACCTGCATCGCCAATGGAAACAGCAGGATGTACACCTACAGCGAGCTTGTGAATGCGATCGAGAAGGGTGGCCTCACTCTTTACTCCAGCCACAACAACCTTGGAATATTCAGCTACACGCTGCTCGAATTCAGGAGGGCCTGATGGTAGTAGAGGGCTTTTCAGCCTGGGCTCCCGGTGTCGAGACACTGGAGAAGTGGGAGAGCGGAGAATCGATAGAGGACTCGTCTGCAGCTCCTGAGCTGACATTTGCATCCAGAATGGCGACAAGGAGGCTGAGCCAGCTCACGAAGCTTACGTGCTACATGGCGGGAAAGCTCGGCCTCGATGCAGACGAGCTCTTCTTTTCGTCCGTGCGCGGAGAGATAGGCTCGCAGTTGAGGATAAACCTCGGCTACGCAGAGGAGGGAGAGATGAAGCCCGCCTCCTTCTCGCTTTCCGTCTTCAATACGCCACCTGCAGAAGCGACTATACTTCTGAAAAGCCAGATACCATACACAGCACTCTTCTCCAAGGAGAGCGAGTGCATCAGAAATCTCTATGCTGCAGCTGCAGCTCCGATTCTTTCTGGACGGCTTGAGAGGACACTGATGATATACGCAGAGGAGATGACGCCACCAGAGTACAGGAACAATGTCTCATCCCTCCTTCCTGCCATGGTATTGGGTGTCAGGCTTCGTGCAGGAGAGGGTGAGGGGATATGTGAGAGTGCTCTCGTATCTCCGCGCGCCCTGGTCGAGCATCTTATTGCAACAGAGAGGTCGAAGTGGGTCTTCTGAAGGTCATAAGAAAGCTCTTTCTGTACCTCATCTTCGGTGCGGGTTCTCTCGTCATCGGCCTTGTGATACTGCCACTTGAACGACTTCTTATCCACCCCGTGGAGAGATTCAGGCGTGCAGGCAGAGTGACGATCACATACTCCCACAGACTCTTTGTCTTCCTCACCTCGATTCTTGGACTTCTGAGAATAGACCACTCAAAGCTGGATGTCTCGGATCTCGAAGGAAAGATAGTTGCGCCGAACCATCCATCGCTACTGGATGTAGTCATACTATTTTCTCTCATCCCAGGTGCAAACTGCATAGTGAGAGGTGGCCTTGTGAAGTCCGTTGTCGGCTTCATAGTGCGCGCCCTGTATATTCCGAATGACGGTGACTTCGAGGAGCTGAAGAGAAGGTGCTGCAAGTCGCTCGAGAGTGGAGACACTCTGATAATCTTCCCTGAGGGCACAAGGACCAGGAGCGATGGAGTCATCTCCCTGAAGCGTGGAACTGCGCATATAGCACTCAGCTCCGGTGCAGATATCGTACCTGTGCACATTGCAGGAAACGACAAGAGGGGACTGAGAAAGAGGGACAGAATCTGGTGGCTGAACGAGGACGGGTACTACTCGTACAGGATATTCAGCGATGAAAGAGTCCTGCACATGGACTTATATCGAAATGGAAGTGAAAGAGAGAATGCGATAAGGCTGACAGGGGACCTTGAAAGCATTCTCAGGGAGAGAATCTGATGGATAATATATTTCTGTTCGCAGGCCAGGGTGCCCAGTACAGTGGAATGGGAAGGGACCTGCATGACAATGTCGAGGGCGCCAGAAGGGTTCTGGAAGTTGCAGACACGGTGCTGAAAAGGAGCATCTCATCGCTGCTCTTCAGCTCATCGGACGCGGAGCTTTCACTTACAGAGAACACACAGCCCTCAGTGCTTGCTGTCGATCTGATGGCATATGAGGCTCTGAAGGAGAGAGGAATCATGCCCTCTGCAGTTGCAGGCTTCTCTTTGGGAGAGTATGCTGCCCTGGTCGCAGCAGGTGTGCTCTCCTGTGAGGATGCTTTCAGATTGATAGACATAAGAGCAAGAGCGATGCAGAGGTGCGTGGAGCCAGGAAAGGGCTCCATGGTCGCGATAAAGAGATGCACTGCAGATGTCGTTGAGGAGGTCTGCAGCACGATGGACTCTGTCTGGCCTGTCAACTACAACAGTCCCTCGCAGACTGTCATAAGCGGGCTTTCTGAGAGTGTGGAGAGGGCTGTCGAGGAGCTGAAGAGGAGAAGGTGCAGAGCAACTGTCCTTCCTGTGAGCGCACCCTTCCACACACCGCTGATGGAGAGTGCAAGAGAAGTACTCGAGAAGGAGTTCGAAAGAGTCTCCTTCCATAATGCAGAGATTCCTGTGTACATGGACTATGATGGGGGTGCACATCAAGAGGGTGAGGATATAAAGAGGTGCCTGCTGCTTCAGACTGTAAGCCCTGTCAGGTGGACTACAATCCTCACCAGAATCGATGAAAGCTATAGCGAGAAGAGGTTCATCGAGCTTGGGCCAGGAACTGCACTCTCTTCATTTGTGAAGAAGACACTTGGCCTCGAGGCTGCAAGCGTCTTTGATATGGAGGGTCTCTCCTCTCTCTGATCAGAGGGGGATGTTCCTGTGGTTCTCGCTGCAGTGGACCTTGTTCTTCAGTGCATCGAGTGCACCTACAATCCTATCCCTGGTCTCCTCCGGCAGTATCACCTCATCTACCACAAGTGCCCTCTCAGCCTCGTATGGGGAGCTGTACTTCTCTCTGTACTCCTCTTCAAGCGCTTTTATCTCTTCAGCTGAAAGCTTGTCCAGCTCTCTCTTGTGGAGTACCCTTACAGCGCCGTCTGCACCCATTACAGCGATCTCTGCTGTCGGCCAGGCGTAGCAGAAGTCCGCTCCCAGGCTCTTCGAGCCCATTGCGATATACGCACCACCATAGGCCTTTCTGATGATTATCGTGATGAGAGGGACAGATGCCTGTGCATATGCAAAGAGGACCTGGGCTCCGTGCCGGATTATCCCGCTCCTCTCCTGATTTCTCCCCGGCATGAAGGCTGGTACATCGACGAAGGTTATGACAGGAAGCGAGAATGCATCGCAGAACTGCACGAATCTGGCGATCTTTATGCTGGCCTTGTAGTCCAGTGCACCGGAAAGCTGCTCTGGCTGGTTTGCAACGAT
>LVBC01000268.1 GCA_001604265.1 Spirochaetales bacterium Spiro_01 | reverse complement strand
TTTAGCAAGCTGATGAGCATTATTGCTTTACAAAAGAGACGTTTTAAGGTTTTCTATCACACATGGAGATTGGAAACATACATTTCAGATCCAACCTGTTCCTGGCACCGCTGGCAGGCTACACCGATGGCGCATTCAGAAGGATTGCGACAGAATTCGGTGCAGGCTGCTGCGTTACGGAGATGGTCTCTGCAGAAGGTCTGGCCCGGGGAAACGACAGAACAGAGGAGCTTCTCAGAAGATTCGATGGAGAAGAGGAGCTTGTCATGCAGCTCTTCGGACCGGATGTGGACCCCTTCTCCCGCGCCCTCGACCACCTAATGCCCTACAGACCTACAATGATAGACATAAACTGCGGCTGTCCGGTGCCCAAGGTGATAAAGACAGGTGCAGGCTCTGCTCTGATGCAGGAGCCTGAGAGGATCGGAAGAATCGTCTCCTTCCTTTCAAGGAACACAGATGTGCCGATCTCTGTGAAATTCCGGCTCGGCTGGGATATGAACAGCATGAACTTCCTCCAGTTCGCCCATATCTGTGTCGACAATGGCGCAAAGCTGCTGACGCTCCATGCCAGGACCAGAAGCCAGGGCTACTCGGGCAGTGCCGACTGGTCCCAGATAAAGCGCCTGAAGGACGAATTCAGAAATACAGATGTAAAGATATTCGGTTCCGGCGATGTCCTTTGTGCAGAGGATGCAGTAAGGATGCTTTCCCAGACCGGCTGCGATGGAGTCATGTTCGCCCGTGGTGCGATCGGCAACCCATTCATCTTCTCCCAGGTAAGATCGCTCCTGGAGAGTGGAAAATGCCAAAGGCCCTCCGTCGATGAGATAATAGATACTGTAATGAGACATTATGACTACATGGCAGAGCTCTTCGATGAGAGGAGTGCAGGACATGAGATGAGAAAGCATGTCTGTGCCTATGTAAAGGGAATTCCCGGCTCGAGCAGAGTAAAGGCGGAGATAGTCAGGGCAGTCACCAGAGAGGAGTACCTTTCCGCCCTTTCAGCTCTCAAATGAAATTTTTTTGTTTGACTGTCAAATGTCCAGTAGGTTAGCATTTTCTCTACGGGAGTAAGTTAATGCGAGTTCTTATACTTGGTTCTGGTGCAAAAGACCATGCAATAGCATGGTGGTTTGCAAAGTCCGATCTTATCACAGATCTGTACATTGCCCCTGGCAATGTAGCGACCAGCAAGTTCGCGACAAATCTGCCGCACATCAATCCTGCCGATCCGATCCAGGTCTACAGGGCCTGTGTGACCTTCAGAATCGACCATGTCTTCATCGGCACCGAAGCTCCACTGCTGACTGGAGTCGTCGACTATCTCAACCAGAGAGGCATCGACACCTTCGGAACTCCGACAAGAGCACTCAAGATGGAAAGCGACAGGGCCTTTGCCCGCGCCTTTACAGACAGACACAACATCCCGACACCGAGACGAAACCTCTTTTCGAATTACGAGGATCTGGAGAAGTTCCTTTCAAGGAACGAGGGGATGAGGTATGTAATAAAATCGAATACGGTCGCACCCTCCAGAGTGATGCTGGATTCAAAGGATACAGCAGCTCTGCTTGCCTTTGCCAAGGAGCTTCTCAAGAAGGGACCTATCCTTCTTGAAGAGCACATAAAGGGTCTCTCCATCACCTGTACCCTTCTTGTCGACAACAGGGGCTATATGATGCTTCCTCTTACCAGTGACTACATGTTCACAAGCGACAAGGATGGTCTTCCGACAGGTGGTATGGGTGCAATCTGTCCAATAAAGCCAGGTGAGGCAATAGTAGAGAACATCAAGAGCTTCGTTGTCGAGCCGACGATCTATGGAATGAAGGTCGAGGATCTCTCATACAAGGGAGTTCTCACGATCTCGATAAAGGTGACAAATGATGACATGCCATTCGTCGTGGACTACCATATGCGCTTCAACGACCCTGCAAGCCAGGCCTTCGTGCCTCTTGTGAAGAACGATGCTGTCAAGCTTATTAACGCAATGAAGGAGGACAGGATATCGGAGCAGGTGCTCGAGGTCTCCAACGAATCCACAGTTGCTGTAGTGATCGCCTCCGAGGGCTATCCGATGAATCCGGTCACCAACCGCAGGATCGAACCTGTAAACCCACTTGTGCTGCACAACGCCTTCGATACACTGCCTCTTGTATTCACAGGGGCAGTCCTTGGAGAGGAGTCGGATGCACTCAAGACCAGTGGTGGAAGGAACTTCACTCTGGTCGGCAGAGGAATAAACATAAAAGCGGCAAACGAGAACGTCTACCGCTATATCGACAAGATAAGCTTCCCCGGCTCCTGGTACCGAAACGATATAGGAACCAAGTTCTTCGCCAACTCCGAAGAGATCAGCATCTAGGGCGTCTGAACTCGTAGAGCAGGATTCCACAGGCAACGGACACATTGAGAGAATCGATGTGTCCGCTCATTGGTATGCTTGCAATGTAATCGCACTTCTTCCTTACGAGCTGACTGATTCCATCCCCCTCCGAGCCCATCACGATGACACTTCGTCTGGCAAAGCTCGTCGTATATGAGCTTTCGCCGGACATATCTGCGCCATAGACCCAGAAGCCGTTATCCTTCAGTATGTCGATCTCTCTGCTGAGGTTCGTTACGACCGACATCTGTACATACTGTGCAGCTCCAGAGGAGACCTTGAGAACAGTCTCGTTGGCCTGCACGCTCCTTCTCTCTGGGATTATCACAAGGTCGACACCGAACTGGTCTGCAGAGCGCAGTATCGCTCCAAGGTTATGTGGGTCGGTTATCCCATCCAGCATCAGCACAAGTGCACCCTGGTCCTCCTTGAGAGAGGAGCAGAACTCCTTTACAGAGATCTCCTGGATCCTGGAGCCACCCTTTCTCGGACCCCCAAGGTCGAGCACAGCTCCCCTGTGGTCCACATCGGGCATCATCCTGTCCATCTCCACACGTGCAATCTTCCTGACTGCGACCTTTCCAGAGAATCTGGCCTGACGCTCGAGCTCGGCAATCCTATCACCGCCACCGCGCACAATGAACAGTGTCGAACCGGCTCCCGCCTTCTTGAGAGCCTCCTCTATTGCATGAAAACCATAAATCTTTTCGCCCATATCTCAGTTAAATTACAGGCAAAAATAACTTTTTGCAAGACATATACTAAAGGAGCCCAAAATGGGCTCCTCTACATCAGTTTCCATCGAATGGGACCGGCTCGGGCGAGTTATTCTCTCCTATCGCATCGGAAAGCTCCTTCATCAGCTTCCTGGCCTTGATATCCAGAGCACCGAGCTTTGGAGTCTGGATCAGGATATGGATGTACATGTCTCCCCTGTTGTTCATGTTTCCTCTGAAGGATGGAACACCGCGTCCTCTCAGCCTCAGAGACTTGCCGGACTGGATTCCTGCAGGAACACCGACCTTGACCTTTCCACCATCGATGACAGGCACCTCGATCTCACAGCCAAGAGCAGCCTGCATGAACGAGATAGGTACCTGCAGATGCAGATCGCGGTCCTCTCTTACGAAGTATCTGTCCTCCTTCACATTGACGACTATGACAAGATCTCCGGCCGGGCCGCCATTTCTTCCTGCATTGCCCTTGCCCCTTGCGACCAGCTGGGTTCCATCATCAGAACCGACAGGGATGGTCACTGCAAGCTTCTCCTGCTTCCTCATTACACCGCTTCCGTGGCAGGAGGAGCAGGGATTGTCTATTGTATGTCCTGTACCATGACAGGTAGGACAGGTGGTTATCGTCTGGAAGAAGCCGCCACCGTGGGCGACCTGACCGTGGCCTCCACATGTCGGACAGGTCCTGGAACCTGTACCTCCAGTACCGTGACAGGTATCACAGACAACATCGTGCGAGTATGAGACATCGACCTTGGTACCGAAGATGGCATCGTGCAGAGAGACCTGGACGTTGTACTGGAGAGATGAGCCCCTTGAAGGACCACTCTGTGCAGAGCCTCCCCTCATGCCGCCACCGAAGAACTGCGAGAAGATGTCGCCAAAGCCGGAGGAACCGAAGATGTCCTCGAAGCCCGAGAAGCCCGAGAATCCCTGGCGATTGAAGCCTGCCTGAGAGGAATCGACGCCTGCAAAGCCAAAGCGATCATAATTGGCCCTCTTGGTCTTGTCTCTCAGGACATCGTATGCCTCGGTCGCCTCCTTGAATCTTTCTTCAGCGGCCTTGTCATTCGGATGTGTATCCGGGTGGTTTGCCATGGCGAGCTTCCTGTAGGCCTTCTTCAGATCCTCATCGGAAGCATCCTTGCTCACTCCCAGAACTTCATAATAATCACGTTTTGCCATAATTCCCTCTCAACGACGAACATGCCGGCAATTACCGGCATGTCCCCTACTGTACACTAATTCGGAAGATTATTTAACTTCCTCGAAGTCTGCGTCATAGGCATCGTTGCTGTTGCTACCGGAAGCAGAAGCACCTGCATTCTGTCCACCTGCACTCTGACTACCTGCGCCTGCAGCCTGCTGCTTTGCCTGAGCGGCCTCGTAGACCTTCTGGCCAAGTGCCATGGATGCCTGCTGGAGTGCCTCGCTCTTGCTCTTCAGCTCCTCTGTTGTTGCATTCGAGTTGGCAAGTGCATCCTTCAGATCCTTGAGCGCAGCCTCGGTCTGGCTCTTCTCGGCATCGGTGATCTTGTCGCCGTAATCCTTGAGGGCCTTCTCTGTGGAGTAGACCAGGCTCTCGGCATTGTTCCTTGCCTCGATGCCCTCTCTGACCTTCTTGTCCTCGGCCTGATGTGCCTCGGCCTCCTTGACCATCTTGTCGATCTCGGCCTCGGAGAGTCCTGAGGAGCTCTCGATCCTGATGCTCTGCTCCTTGCCGGTTCCCAGATCCTTTGCGGATACGTGGACGATACCATTTGCATCGATATCGAACTTTACCTCGATCTGAGGTACTCCCCTAGGAGCGGATGGAATTCCAACGAGGTCGAACTTGCCAAGAGTCCTGTTCTGGCTTGCAAGCTCTCTCTCACCCTGGAGAACGTGGATCGATACAGCTGTCTGTCCATCGGCTGCTGTGGAGAAGATCTGGCTCTTGGAGGTAGGAATTGTCGTATTCCTTTCGATGAGCTTTGTATTTACACCACCGAGTGTCTCGATTCCAAGAGAAAGTGGAGTTACATCGAGAAGCAGGATATCCTTGACATCATTGTTGAGGACACCGCCCTGGATTGCTGCACCTACAGCAACGACCTCATCCGGGTTGACACCCTTGTGCGGCTCCTTGCCGAAGATCTGCTTTACCAGCTCCTGTACGTATGGGATTCTTGTGGAACCACCAACGAGGATGACCTCATCGATATCGGATGCGGAGATGCCTGCATCGCGAAGTGCGTTCTGGCATGGGATCTTGGATCTCTCGATGATCGGAGCGACCATCTGCTCGAACTTTGCCCTTGAAAGGGACATCATCAGGTTCTTTGGACCTGTGGAATCGACTGCGATGAATGGCAGGTTGATGTCCGTAGAGGTCGAAGAGGAGAGAGCGATCTTTGCATTCTCTGCAGCCTCCTTCAGTCTCTGGAGTGCCATCTTGTCCTTCGAAAGGTCGATGCCTGTATCGCTCTTGAAGCTGTCGAGCATCCACTGGATAAGCACCTGGTCGATATTGTCGCCGCCGAGGTGTGTATCACCGTTGGTGGACCTTACCTCGAAGACGCCGGTTCCAAGCTCGAGAATGGAGATATCGAAGGTACCGCCACCGAAGTCGTAGACAGCGATGGTCTCGTCCTTTGCGTTCTTGTCCTTTCCGAAGCCGTATGCAAGTGCTGCAGCTGTAGGCTCGTTGACGATTCTCTTGACATCGAGACCTGCGATTCTGCCTGCATCCTTTGTAGCCTGGCGCTGTGCGTCGTTGAAGTATGCAGGAACTGTGATGACAGCCTCTGTGACGCTCTCACCGAGGTAGTCCTCTGCGGTCTTCTTCATCTTCATAAGGACCTCTGCAGAGATCTCCTGAGGAGAGAGCTTCTTGCCGCGGATGTCGATCTTGATCTCATCACCAGCTCCGGACTCTACCTTGTATGGTGCAAGCTTCACATCATCTGCGACCTCATGGAACTTCTTTCCCATGAATCTCTTTATCGAGAATACTGTGTTCTCTGGGTTGGTGACCATCTGGTTCTTTGCAGGCTTACCAACAACACGGTCGCTCTCGGACTTATAAGCTACTACAGAAGGTGTAGTCCTATCACCTTCGGAGTTTACAATGACCTTAGGTTCATTTCCTTCCATTACTGCAACGCAGCTGTTTGTTGTACCGAGGTCGATACCAATAATCTTTCCCATTTTATTTTCCTCTCTAAACTGTTGCTATTCTCAATTGTCCTTTTCTGGACAAACCAAATGTAATAAGGATGGTCGCAATCGTCAAATACTGCTTTTGCCGACCTTTACCTTTGCAGGTCTTATGACTCTTCCATTGAGCTTGTAGCCCTTCTGGAGAATCATTGTGACCGTATCCTCCTTGAGCCCCTCGACCTCCTCCATGAGGCATGCCTCGTGCTCGTTCGGGTCGAATGGGACATTCTCGCTGTCTATGATCTCGAGACCCCAGTTGTTCTTGAGGATCGAAAGCATATTCTCCTCGATCATCTTGACTCCATCCCTGAAGCCCTCGAAGTTCTTGCTCTGATCTGCAGCGGCGAGGGCCCTGGAGAAGTTGTCGATAGGCTCGAGAAGCTCCTTTACAAGGGCGGTGTTTGCATATCTGACAGCATCCTCCTTGTCCTTCAGAAGTCTCTTCCTGTAGTTCTCGGTGTCGGCCTGGTTCCTGATCAGACGGTCTGTCAGCTCTGCATTCTTCTCCTTCTCGGCCTCGAGCTCCTTTCTGAGCGCCTCAAGCTCATCTGCAGCCTTGTCCTCTCTCTCATCAGAGGTCGCACTCTCTGCCGTCTCCTCATCGAGAGTCTCTGCCACTACCTCTTCCTGGATCTCCTCGTCCTTCTTTTCCTTTTCAGCGTTATTTCCCATCTTCCTGTTCTTCTTTTCTTTTTTCTTATGTCTGCTCATATGCCTTCCCTTCAGTCAGCCATACAAAACAACACACACCAACCTCCTGGCTGATGTGTGAAA
>LVBC01000267.1 GCA_001604265.1 Spirochaetales bacterium Spiro_01 | reverse complement strand
TTTGTAGAAATATTTGAGAATCAATATCTCTTGAGGATCGGAGCAACTTTCTCCTTGCCGCAGATACCGAGGAATCCTGCAAGCTTGGGTCCCTTCTCCTTGCCGATGAGGGCAAGATAGACAGCGCGGAAGAAGTCCATGTTGTCAAGGCCGTTGTCTGCAGCTGCCTTGTAGATGCAGTTGGAGAACTCCTTGTCGCTCATAGTTCCAAGATACTGCTCCACATACTCTCCAAGCTCTCTGACAGCCTTGGCTTCAGCCTCTGAAAGCTCTGCCTTCGGTGAATCCATAGAGGAGAGAGAGAACCTGAAGTCCTCTGGGCTGAACTGTGTGATCCAGGCCCAGGCACACCTGCATCTGACCTTGAGGCGCTCGATCTGACTTGGAGTTGCATCCTTCAGGGTTGCAATTACAGTATCGATATCGCCACCGTGGATCTGCAGAAGGTTGCAGAGGTGTCTGAATGGAATCTGATAGGATGGCTCTGTAGGAATCTCGCCGACCTGGGAAAGCTCGTATATCCTTTTCTCCTTTGCAAGTCTCTTCTCATTGACTGGAAGCAGGCCGAAGTAGATCCTTTCGCAGTTGTCATAGTCCTCATAGATCTTGAGTACATCCAGGTCGAATGAGATGGAGAACTCGGTATTGGGTCTGGTAGAGACGAAAAGGTAGCGGCAGATCTCCGGTGTATAGACCTCGAGGACATCGTAGAGGGAGATTACTTCACCGGAGGAGGAGCTGATCTTTCCACCACGCCCCTTGATGGAGATGAAGTCATACTGGAATGAGACTGGAGCGTGTCCGCCAAAGAGCTCGACGATGTGCTTCGAGGTATCGAAGGAGCCACCCTGCGAGTGGTGATCCTTTCCTGCCGGCTCGAAGTCGACACCCTCACGTGCCCATCTCATAGGCCAGTCGATTCTCCAGGGAAGCTTTGCATATGGAGTTGTCCTGAGATCGATGGTCTCGACCTGGCCAGTAGAGTCGTCGCGGTATGTGACACCGTACTCTCCATCCCAATCGAGGACGGTAGTAGTGTCCTTGTCCGTGAAGGAGGAGAAGACAGAGATCGGCCACCAGTCCTCAGGAAGTGGTTCGGTCCTGCAGGAATCGAGGATCGCCTTGATCTCCTTTCTCTTCTCGAGTGCAGTTTTCATGCCCTCGGCATAGAGGCTGCTTCTGTATCTCTGTGCCTGATAGAGGTACTCTGGATTTACACCGACAGTCGGAAGGATCTTCTCGACATCCAGTTCGTTTCCTCTTGCATAGTTTTCGGCCCTGCCAGTTGTATCTGGAACAAGAGTGATAGGCTTTCTGAGATAGGTCTCGAGCAGCTCTGGCTGTGGCATGTTCTTTGGAACCTTTCTGAATACATCGTAGTCATCCCAGCTGTAGATGAAGCGGACATTCTTGCCCCTTGCCTTCAGAGCTCGGACGATAAGCTCAACAGAGATGATCTCCCTGAAGTTACCGATGTGCACGGTACCAGATGGTGTGATTCCACTTGCACAGGTGTACAGTTCCTTGTCACCCTTCTCACGGATGATCTTGTCGGCATATATATCTGCCCAATGATTAAGCTGATTTTCACTCATAGAAAGAGATTATGGCAAAGTAAGGTCATTTGTGCAACTGAGCACTATAGCAAAACAGTGCCCTTTGACCTATACTTTAAATGTTCCGGAGTTTAGAGATATGAAGAAGTTCCTCGCAGTTCTATTAATGGTCTTTGCACTTTCGTCCCTCTTTGCCGAGGAGGGGCTCGCATCCTGGT
>LVBC01000266.1 GCA_001604265.1 Spirochaetales bacterium Spiro_01 | reverse complement strand
ATCATGAAAACGAGCTAATAGGCACTATTGGCCTTGTAAGTAAGAAAAGGCTGAGTATTGCAACTGAAACTAATGTAGCAATATGGTTCGACATTTCATGTGGGATAGAACCTGCTGCGTTGGCTTGTTGCTTCAAAGTCTATATACTTTCTGCGGGAGTCATTGATGGATAGCAGGAAAATACTTACGAATCCGGTCATTGCGGCCATCCTCGCAATCGGCTGTCATATTCTCTGGGGAATCGTATTTCCTATAATAAAGAAGTGCTATGTACTCTTCTCGATCGAGAGCATTGGGGACACGTACCTCTTTGCATCGATACGCTTCATCGTTGCAGGTCTCATTCTCCTTCTGATTTCCACGATCCGGGACAGGAAGATACCTGCAGTTTCAAGAAAGCAGCTGAGGAACCTTGTTATCCTTGGCACGATACAGACAGGAGCGACCTATCTTCTCCAGTTCGCTGCTCTGATAAGGGTCTCTTCGATAAACAGCTCGATCATAAACGGAACCTTTGTAGTGACATCAAATCTAATGGCCCATTTTATCTTCAGTGATGACAGAATGAACAGAAGAAAGGTAATTGGTTCCATCATGGCCTTCTCTGGAGTCCTCTTCTGCTTCCTGTATGGAGGAAGGCTTGGAAGCGTTTCTCTCCAAGGCGAAGGCCTTATGTTCCTCTCTGTTACATCCTTTGCTTTCGGCTCTGTGCTTTCAAGGATTCTTGTAAAGAACACAGACCCTATAATCGCATCTGGCTATAATCTCCTGTTCGGAGGTCTTGAGATTCTTATCCTTGCAGTCGTATTGAGAGGTCAGCTTTCGAACGGAGGAGCTGTAGGCTTTGCACTCTATCTTCTGCTTGCACTCATATCCAGTCTCTGCTACATGGTCTGGACAGCGATTCTCAAAGTAAATCCAGCTGGAAAGGTGACAGTCTACCAGTGTGCAAATCCGATATCCGGCGCAATTGCAGCCTCTCTGCTGCTGGGAGAGAATGTCTTCCAGCTGAAGTACATCGTTGCGATAATCCTGGTATCCATAGGTATCGTAGTAATCAACAGTCATCCGGGAACAAAACGATGAAGGCAAAAGCTGGAACAGAACTATTCGAGAGTGCACCGCCATTCAGGGCCATACTTGCGCTTGCTGTTCCGACCGTAATAAGCCAGATGATAATGCTCGCCTACAATATGGCAGATACCTTCTTCATCGGTCAGACCGGCAACAGCGACATGGTCGCAGCCGCAAATCTCTGTACTCCGCTTTTCATACTGCTCACAGCCTTTTCGAATGTCTTCGGAATCGGCGGAGCAAGCCTCATGGCCAGAAGTCTTGGTGCCGGAGACAAGGAAAAGGCCTCCCGGACTGCCTGCTTCTGCATATACAGCATGACAGCTGTTGCAATAGTGTATGGACTATCAGTCTACATCCTGTCTCCACTCATCCTTCCTGCAATCGGAGCCGACAGTGCAACATATGGTTTCTGTCGGCAGTATCTCTTCTGGGTGCTTCTCTTCGGTGCGGTTCCTGCAGTGCTGAATGTAGGTCTTGCACATCTTGTAAGAGCCGAGGGAGGCTCGAAGGCCGCGGGCTTTGGAATGACCTTCGGAGCCGGACTGAACATCCTTCTCGATCCGATACTGATTCTACTTCTCGATTTCGATGTCGAAGGTGCTGCAATTGCAACGATGTTCTCGAATCTTGCTGCATCCCTCTTTTTTGTCATCTACCTTGTACTCAACAGAAAAAGAAGTACGATCACAGCAGTTCCTGAGTATCTGAAGGACCTTGGCAGCATCCCCTCCGAGGTCCTGCTCATCGGCCTTCCAAGCTTCCTCATGAGCCTTCTCAGCGCCTTCTCGAATATGATGCTGAACGCTCTGATAGCGAATTACAGCAATGCGGCCATAGCAGGAGTTGGAATTGCAAAGAAGATAGACCTTGTCTCCTTTGCAGTCTCGATGGGCATTTCGCTTGGTGTTCTCCCTCTTATCGCATACAACTACTCCTCTGGAAATATTGGAAGGATGAAGAGGATAATAGCGGATACTCTGCTTTTGAGCCTTTCGATCGCAACCCTGAGTACACTGCTGCTCTTCCTCTTCGCAGGCCCAGTCGCAGCCTCCTTCATAGACGATGAAGTGACTGTAGGCTATGCAGGACACTTCCAGAGGATAATCTGTCTGGGTGGCCCTGGAATTGCAATCACTCTTACAGTCATCACGATATTCCAGGCTGTTGGAAAGAAGAAGCAGCCAATGTTCCTATCAATGCTGAGAAAGGGTGTAGTGGATATTCCAGCAATGTTTCTTCTGGATCGCATATTCCAGCTTGAAGGAATCGTATGGGCAACTCCGATTGCAGACTATACTGCAATGCTGCTATCCCTGATGCTCTTCTTCCCCTTCATAGGGAGAGTCGTCTCAAAGTCCAAATAGGAATGCAAAGCCAAGACTGCTCAGAATTCCGATCATGCATCCGGCAAGTATCACTCCTGAGAGGACTGCCAGAACGCTTTTCCTGAAGCCGAGATTCAGCAGGCTTGCCGCAAGCGTGCCTGTCCAGGCTCCGGTGCCAGGAAGTGGAATTCCCACAAAGAGCATCAGGGCGATGAATGCACCTCTCTGTCCGGTCTTCTCCTGAAGCTTGCTTCCGGCTTTGTTTCCTCTGCTGAGGCAGAAGTCTGCAAAGGGTCCGATGATCCTTTTATCCTTTCCCCACTCAAGTATCCTGCGTGCAAAGAAGTAGATGAATGGAACAGGGAGCATGTTGCCAAGTGTACAGAGGACGAGAGAGCGCAGCATTGGAAGCTGCCAGCCTGCAGCCATGATCATCGAACCCCTCAGTTCTATGAGCGGAATCATCGACACAAGGAAGATTGCCAGGTTCTTGTCCATCAGTAGGTACTCCCGTTTTTCTTGACAGTTTCCATATAGCATGAACGCAAAGCTTGATGCAACCAAGGAGAAAGAACAAGGACAGATTATCCTCAGGTCCTGTTTGAGTCCAGAAATGCACTGCTTTGATAATAATTTGCTGTTTTACATTCCAAAATCAGAATGATAAATCGAATTCGATACTGTTTTTGGGTTTGTTTTGCAAAACGCTGTTCCGCTTCATAGTACAAATAGAAAAAAAGTGTTT
>LVBC01000265.1 GCA_001604265.1 Spirochaetales bacterium Spiro_01 | reverse complement strand
TCTCCACTTGGTCTGGAGCTGATATACGAGCAGAGGGAGTCTCTTGTAGGAGTCGATCTCTCCCCTTGCCAGGTCGGTGACTGCCTCCTCATGGGTCATTGCAAGGACCATGTCCCTGCCGGCCCTATCCTGGAAGCGGCTCATCTCCTTGTCGATGGAGTAGTATCTTCCGGTCTCCTTCCAGATATCTGCTGTGTTCACGACCGGCATCTGGATCTCTTCTGCGCCAATGGCATTCATCTCCTCGCGGATGATCGTGGAGATCTTCTGTGTTGCCCTGAAGCCGAGTGGAAGCAGCGAGAAGATTCCTGCACCCATCTGTCTGATATAGCCTGCTCTCAGAAGGTATTCGTAACCCTTTGTATCTGCACCGGTAGGAGCCTCTCTGAGGGTCCTGGAAAACATTTGTGACATTCTCATGATAATAAACCGTTATTTCCTTTCGTTACCCTTAATACCACTTTTGTTGCTAATTATCAACAAGAGTGGGTTTCACCTAAAGGTGAAGTACCGTTTTGATCGCTACCATCTGCTTGGATCAGTAGCTGAAGGCCGCGCCCACAAAAGGAGATACGTGGACACCATAGACCTCGATGGTCGATGTCTGCTCGGTGCCTCCCACCTTTACTTCGACATCGGACCAGATAGGTGCAGAGACATCCAGACCATAGAAGAGGACAAGGTGGGCAAAGATTCTTCTGTACATCTTTGCAGAGGCTCCGACCTTCAGGAAGAATATCTTTTCCTTTCTGCCATCGACAGAGCTTTCGAAGTAGTCGAAGGAGGGGCCTGCAGAGAGGATATAACCTGTCTTCTCTGTAAGTGGGCGCCTGTAGGCGGCATAGATGCCCGTATCGATATTGGTATCGTAATCGTAGGTGTCGCTGTCGTAATCCCACTCATCATCGAACTTCAGGAACATCGTATTGCACTTGAGAAAGTATTCGAAGCCGAGAGCACCGAAGAAGTGTCCGAACTTTGCCGTCGGATCGACTGTGAAGGTGTGGATTGCTCCATCCTCCTTTATTCCTGCATAGCTCAGCTTGCTGTATGAAAATCCGTATCCCAGTGCCAGGGAGCCACCCATATACGAGTCGGATGCAAAGGTGCAGGAAAGTACAATGAGGAAAATGGCAAGTGCGGAAACAATTCTCTTCATGAGAGTGATGTTAACTGTCATCGATGCATTTTTCAATTGAAATGCTCAAAAGGTTTTTCAATCCAGACTGCAAGATGGTAAGCTATCTTCATGAAAGAAGTACTGGAGACGATTCCTGTATGGGATGGTATCAGATCGGATAGTGAATGCTTCATCTGCGACCTCATGAAGAGAGCAGAGGAGGACAGTCTCAGATATTACCTCGGACCTGCAGTCATGGTCCCGGAAATCCGTGTGCAGATAAACAGGACAGGATTCTGTGGCAAGCACTTTCTCGACCTTGCTGCAATGAACAAGGCGCAGCCGCTTTCTCTTGTTCTCGATACATACTACGAGGAGAGCAAGGGACTATTCAGACCCCTCTTCGAGAAGGTGGCCTCGTCAGGCAGTGCCAGAAAGGCCCAGAAGAATTTCGAGAAGCTCGAGGAGGCGATCCTCGAAAGGGAGAAGGGGTGTCTTGTCTGCGAGCATATGGAGAAGAGGCTGGACCGCTACTGTTCTACTGTAGCAGCCCTCTTCGAGTCGGATAGTGACTTCAGGACAGCTCTATCGCAGAGCAAGGGCTTCTGTACGCACCATACAATCCAGCTGGTCCACTATGCGCCATCTGTAATAAAGGGCGAGACCCTGGCCGAATTCATAAGGCTTGTTTCGGCGCTTCTGGAGAGGAACCTCGAGAGGGTCCAGAAGGATGTTCTCTGGATGAGCCAGAAGTACAAGAGCGAGAACAGGGACAAGAGCTGGAACGGCTGCGAGGATGCTCACCACAGAGGAACTGAGAAGATAGTGGGAGTTGGTCGCCTTATTGATGTTAACAGAAAGAAATAACCATTAGCGTGGTGGGTATGTAATTTGGATGAAGTAGCAGCTGAGGCAATTGACCTACATACTGCTAGCCCATATTATGGTAGCGATGAAAAGATTGCTACTTATATGTTTGATACTGTCTGCCTGCATCATATCCTCCCTTGCTGCGAAATCTGCAAAGGGTGATGTCTATATCGATATCGGAGAAAGGACCTTCTCTGTCGATGGTAGTTCTTACAGGACAATCACAAAGAACAGGGCCGTTACTGTCAGGACAGGTCTCACTCTTGTCTATTCCGACAATGTGATCACAGTGGATCTGACGAAGTACAAGAACGATGTCGATATTGTGATCACAGGGGAGGGAAAGGAGTCGGACAGGACTGCACTTCTTGTAAACAAGAATCCTGAAAGGAAGCTGGCACTGAAGCTCGACAATGCGACTGTCTACAGCGACGATACTCCCTGCATCGATATCGAGAACAAGGGGAAGGTTAGAGTCGAGCTCTATGGCGAAAGCCGACTTGTCGATGGAAGGAAGTACGGAAAGAACTACGATGTGAAGGGCTCCTCCAAGACGAAGGCCGTCTTCTATGCAAAAGGTTCTCTTGAGTTCTACGAGGGAGAATCTGGAGGTTCTCTTCATATCGAGAATGGCTACAAGCATGGAATCTATTCAGATGACTTCGTGAGGTTCTTCGGTGGCAATCTCGATATAGTCTCTACAGGTAGAGATGGCATCTACAGCGAGAATGGCTTCATCATGGAGGATGGAAGGATATCCATCACTGGAAAGGGTACCAACAAGGACAACGAGAGCCGCGGCATCGTCGTAGAAGGCACGATCAAGCATCCTGGAGAGGGGTACATCGAGATCCACGGTGGAGAGCTCGATATCACCACAGTCCACAAGGGCATCTATGCCAAGTGGGACATAGACGAGGATGATACCAATACAAAGAACAATACAAAGGACGATCCTGACCCATATGTGAAGATCACAGGCGGAAAGATCAGGATCGTCACGACCGGCAAACCCTTCCAGGACGATACCAGGACGAAGGTCATCGACGCAGATGGTGAAGCAAGCCCTAAGAAGCTGAAGCTTGCACCGAAGGGAATCGAGGCGAAGTCCTCTGTCTACATTACCGGTGGCGAGATAAGAATAGAGTCCACAGACCACTGCGTGCACGGTGTGCAGCTTGTTCAGATGACAGGTGGAGTCGTGGAGGGTCGCAGCAGCGAGGGCAGGATCCTCAATTCAAAGGGCGACCTCGATATCAGCGGAGGAAAGGTCACTCGTCTCTGATTGTTTCTTCTGCAGCGTTCTGGGCAGGAAGGGAAGCTTTTCTCTTCCTGCTTCTCTTTTTGGGGATATCGAGAAGAAGCTGTCCATCGAAGGTGTTCTCTTCCTCCTTCATCCTCTTGAGAAGAGACTCCGAAAAGTCCTCTCTGGAGATGTGCAGATAGTCCGTATAGGTAGAAGCAAAGCGGTATATGAGGAAGTAGTCCCTGTCAGAGAGCAGTGAGAATGCAAGCGTGAAGCAGCCGTACTCCTCATGGAAGCGCTTCGCTTCATCCTGCAGCTTCCTTGTCAGGTACTCATCCTGCCACCATATTGCAAGCTGTATTCTTCCATTTCTATCGTGGGCAATTAGATCCGGAGTGTAGCTGCCGACAGAGTATGAGATGTCGACATAGGTTCCCTCTCTGAGATTCTTCTCAAGGTAGTTTGCGAGGCGGTGTGAAAGCGATATCTTGTTCCTCTTCATGCCGAAGAGGAGCTTATCCATTTCTGAAAGCTCCCTGAGTGCCTTTGCGAAAGCATCGAAGAGTACTATGTCTGAGGATCTGGAACTTCTTCTCATGGCCTACTTGAACTCTACAGCTACCTGGATATTGCAGACCTTCGAGATGGTCTGGAAGATCGAGCAGTGGGCCTTTGTCCTTTCGATGCATTCGACAAGCTTCCTTTCGTCGCTGCACCCCTTGACGACAAGGACCATCTCTGTTTCCTGCAGCAGGGATGGAATCTCATCCCTCTTGGTGCCGACAACACTGATATCCAAGCTATCGAAGGATACCTTGCCCTCGCACTCGTCGAAGAGTGTATATGTAAAGCAGCCCGAGAGGGCTCCGAGAAGATACTCGTAGGGGCCACTTCCTTCACCGAAGCAATGTCGCTTTCCGGATGCTTCGAAGTACCTCTCTCCACTATCGAAATGTGCACATATTCTCTTTATTGTCGGCAT
Source organism: Spirochaetales bacterium Spiro_01 (assembly GCA_001604265.1). GTDB lineage: Bacteria > Spirochaetota > Spirochaetia > Sphaerochaetales > Sphaerochaetaceae > Bullifex. The sequence goes on along the minus strand of LVBC01000265.1, from coordinate 3,728 downwards.
ACTTCAATTGTAGCTCAAAGACGATTCAATCGGTAGCCAATATTGCAGTTTTTCAGCCCTGAGAGGGCTTTTTCTGCAACCGGAATATGGAAATTGGTGCGGGATTGGAAATGCACGGATTGCTTTTTTCTGTCGAGCTTTCAAATTTTTTCATCAAGGCAATTCTATTTTGGTTTCTTTAGGGATAATCTAACGACATGAGCAGAACGATCTTTTCAGACAACTTCAAGGACTTTTCTATCGGACCCTTTCCCTTTGACAGAGAGCACTCCGCAATGGGCGAATACCACTACTTCCCGAACCAGGGATATCAGGGACAGTGGTACGACATCCAGTGCTACTATGGGTGGAGAGGTCCATCATGGCTGGTAACGAGCCAGGATGGTGTGCACTACATGGAGCAGCAGAGAGTCGAGGATGAGAAGAACCCACAGAAGGGCTTTCCACAGCTTGCGACCGGCCTGGATCTCTGGCAGAACTATACACTCGAGGCCGACCTCAGGGTCCTTTCCACAGAGAAGCCCTGTGGCCTTCTGGTGAGATACCAGACCGGAATCTCCTCATACTGCTTCTGGTTCGTGGATAACAAGGTGCAGTTCGCAAGACTCCACAAGACGGAGAGGCTTGTCCTTGCAGAAGCAGAGTTCGAGCTCGATACACTTGCCTTCTACCATGTTGCGATCACAGTCGAAGGGAAGCATCTTTCTGCAGCAATCGACGGAAAGCCTGTTCTCGAAGCAGAGGATGAGCTCTTTACCTGGGGAGGAATCGCACTTGGCGGTTTCATGCCGACCCAGTATACGAACATAAGGGTCACCTGCTCCGACGAGGAGTATGCTGCCCTGACCGAGAGGATAGAGGCAGAGAGGAAGGATCTGGAGATCCAGAGGGCAAAGCATCCGAAGATGAAGCTCTGGAAGAAGATATCTCTCGGCAACTTCGGAGCAGGAAGGCAGATCCGCTTCGGACATCTTACAGGAACAGACGAGATGTTCTTCATCATCTGCCAGCATCAGAAGAGGGTATTCAAGGACCGCTATCCATTCATCTCCTGCATGACGGCTGTCTCTGTCGATACCGGAAAGGTGCTATGGCAGATCGGCGAACCCCGTGACAGCGACGATGTCTATGAGATAACGACAGATCTTCCATTCCAGATATACGACATCGATGGAGATGGAATCGATGAGGTCATCTGCGCCTACGACTACCGCCTGAGGATTCTCGACGGCAGAAACGGCAATGAGAAGAAGAGCTGCCTTGTTCCGATGAACACCCAGGACCCGCATACTCTGATCAACATCGAGTACAACATCCATGCAATGGAGTATCTCAATGTCGATGCTATCAGAATCTGCAATGTATCCGGAAACGAGAGGCCTTCCGATATCCTCATCAAGGACCGCTATGCAAGACTCTGGGTATATGACAGCAATCTCGAGCTGCTCTGGTACTTCAGCGACTACAATACTGGACACTTCCCGTACACCTACGACTACAATGGCGATGGCAGGGAGGAGGTCTTCGCCTGCTACAATATGATAGGTGCAGATGGAAAGCTTTTGTGGCAGTTCCCCTGGAAGAATGACCATACTGACGAGATAATCTATGGAAAGTACGACCCTGATGGAGAACAGGTCCTGGCTATGGTCGCCGGCTGGGAGGGCTTCATCATGGCCAAGAGGGATGGAACGGTCCTCGTGAAGGATATAAATGGCCACGGTCAGAGGATAAGTACCGGAAACTACCAGCCCGACAGGAAGGGCATGGAGATAGTGACGACTACCTACTGGGGCCCACAGCAGATTCTCTATATGCACGACTGCAATGGAAACGAGCTCTGGCACAAGCAGATGCACTGCAACGGCAACACGGTCGCTCCTGTGAATTGGGATGGCGATGGCACAGAGCTCTTCATGACAAATCCGAGTGTGCAGATGGGCGGCCTGATGGATGGCTATGGAAGGATCGTCGTCCAGATGCCGGATGATGGCCATCCGACTACAAGCACCGAGACGCTGGACCTCACCGGCGACCACAGGGACGAGATCATCGTATGGAATCGCCACGAGCTCTGGATCTATACCCAGGACAGACCTGCAAAGGAGGACCCTCGTGGTGAGTACTTCCCCTACAAGTATCCTGAGTACAATGGCTCCAACTATCGTGGTGAGTATTCATACGCCCGCTGGGTGAAGAAGGAGAAGTAGATTGTCAGCCTTGACCATTCCAAGAAAGAGACCCGAGGAGGTTGGAATCCATCCATCCTCGATAAAGAGGTACATGGATTCACTTGAGAGGCAGGAGATCGCACTGCATTCGCTGCTTGTAATGAGGCACGGATACCTCGTCTACGAGGGCTACGGCTACCCATATACAAGGGAGACGAATCACAGGATGTACTCGATATCCAAGAGCTTCACATCCCTTGCGATCGGCATTCTTGCAAGTGAGGGTAGAATCTCCCTGGATGACCATATAGTAGACTACTTCAGGGACAAATGCCCTGAAACAATTCCAAAATACCTTGCACATACCACCATTCGCCATATGCTGATGATGTCTGCCTGTCACAGGGACACGACCTACAGGATGGTGAATGACGATGACTATACCCGTACCTTCTTCACTGTAGAGCCCGACCACGAGCCAGGAACTGTCTTCCTGTACGATACCTCTGCATCACAGACTCTCGGTGCCCTCGTAGAAAGACTTACAGGCATGGAGATCCTGGATTTCCTCCGCACCAGATTCCTCGATGAGATCGGCTTCTCTAAGGGAGCCTGGGCGATAAAGGACCCCTCCGGAGTGTCGCTCGGAGGCTCTGGCTTCATGTGCACTCCAATGGATGTTCTGCGCGTGATGGTCGCAATTACAGACCCCTCCTTCAAGTACCATGACTATGTGGTCGAGGCGACCTCTGCACAGATATCGAATGCACTTTCAATGGTGGACACTCTCAGTGCACTGAGGCATGGCTACGGCTACTACTTCTGGAGAGGAGAGAGGAACTCCTTCTACATGTACGGAATGGGTGGCCAGCTGGCAATCCACCTGCCCAACGAGGACATGATAGTCATTACAACAGGGTGGGCCAATGAGATATCCGGCCATATGGAGCCATTCATCGATGGAATCATGGAGATGGCTGCAAGTGCTGTAGACCATGCTATCGAGGATAGTGGAGAGAGCTTGAGCACGGAGCTCGATTCAACTCCATACCTCAGAAGCGAGCCTATCCCCGAAAGGAGAATCAAAGGAACCTTCTGCTTCGATGAGAACGTTACTGGAATCGAGGAGATAGAGGTGCTCGACACTACCATCAGAGTCCGTGCAGGAGGCCAGAATGGAGTCTTCGACTACCAGCTGAACAGCACGACCTTCACGCACTATCCATTCCTTCCCGAGCTCGGCTGCTCCCTCTCTTCCTTCTATGACAGAGGTGTTCTCTGCCTCTACATCCAGACGACAGGAGAGGAGAACGGCTCCATTCTGCTGAATCTCTCAAAGAAGGACGACATGCTGACAGTCCTTTCCAAGGTCGTCATTGCAAGAAAGCAGCCTGTTCTGTCAGGCGTCGTCACAGGAAAGAGAGTCAGGAAATAGAGAAGCTGAATCGAATCCGATCTGCCAGGTTGCACTCTTTCAAAGGCTATCAAGGAGAGGCAGCCTGGTTTCTCTTTTCCAGAAGAAAGTGCCAAAGATGCAGATATGCAGCGATTATGGAA
>LVBC01000264.1 GCA_001604265.1 Spirochaetales bacterium Spiro_01 | reverse complement strand
AACGTATACAGGAGAGGTGAGTTCTACTGGATATACATCGCCTTCTACACCTTCGGGGTCCTTGTTCTCTTCTGGGAGATACTCTACATAGGCAGAATATATCAGAACCGCGAGTTCGAGGTGCTGATACTTCTGTTCTGCTTCCTGGCTGTCGGCATTATATTCCAGCTCGTCAATAGCGAGATAAGGACGACCTGGATATCCTCTGCGATCACAGTCATACTGTTCTACCTCTACTACGTCAATCTGCTGCTACAGGTGGATTCACTTACGGGGCTTCTGAACAGGACCTGCTACGAGACGCATATCTCGAGCGCGAAGTCCAGGACCGCCATAATCCTATTCGATGTGAACAGCTTCAAGGACATAAACGACAACTACGGCCATCCATATGGGGACTTTGTCCTGAAGAAGCTATCCAACCTGATTCTCTCCACCTACTCGCGCAGAGGCCTCTGCTACAGGATCGGTGGCGATGAGTTCTGCGTCATCCTGAAAAAGGGTATACTGGACCAGAAGGGTGAAGGCTACGTAGATACACTGAACAGGAGGTTCTTCGCAAGTCTCGATAGGGAGAGAATGACAGCGCCACTGCTGCCATCGGTCGCTGTAGGATATGCGATCCACGAGGAGGGCGCCGAGATCTCCAGGACAATCGATATCGCAGATGCCAGAATGTACGATAACAAGAGCAGGCACAAGAACAGGATGAAGGAGAGAGTAGAATCGGAAAGGTGAAGAATCCTCTCTGAGGCTTCCAGCCTCTACCTCTGATCCACGCTCGCCATCGGTCGTCAAATTCTTTGTCTTTTGAGTGCAATTGCAATAGGAAAGATTCTCCAATAATTGTAATATCATCACATTATGAGAGTGAAGAAGAGCTCGGAGAACCTTGGCTATCTGTTCATATTCATTGCAGGTTTTCTCTGGGGAACCATAGGGCTGTTTGTCAAACAGCTTGGCAGTGTGGGAGCCAATGCGGACATGATCAGTCTGCTAAGGATGGGCTTCTCCTTTCTCATCATGTTCACTATCTGTCTTGTACATCTTGGGCCTGAAAGGATGCGCCTTTCCAGAAGGAACCTGCTTGCCTGTGCGCTTCTGGGTATCGTCACCCAGGCTGTCTACAACCTCTGCTACAGCAGGGCGATTTCGATCATCGGAGTCTCGATGGGTTCTGTCCTTCTGTACATCTCTCCTATATTCACACTGGTCTTCTCGATTCTCCTCTTTGGCGAAAGGCTCACTTTCATCAAGTGCCTTGCAATTGTATTGAACGTACTCGGCTGCATGCTGACGGTCACAAACGGCAATCCCGATATCGGCACTCTTTCCCTCTATGGAATCTTCCTGGGAGTTGCTGCAGGCTTCTGCTACTCGCTTGCTGCGATCATCGGAAAGATAGCGACCGAAGGTGGAAACCCGATTCTTACTGCGATGTACAGCTTCTTCTTCGCCTCTCTCTTCATAATCGCAAAGATAGCTGTTACAGGAAGCAGTCTCTGCCTTTCAGCTCCAGTTCTCGCCTGGGGCTTTGCATACGCCCTCATCGCGACCTCTCTGACCTACATCGTCTACTACTGGGGGGTCGAGATGATTGCGGAGACAAGCAGGGTGCCGGTCATCGCATCGGTCGAGCTGGTCGTTGCAACTGTGATCGGAATACTGCTCTACAGAGAGAGCATAGGTATTGTAAGCCTCGTTGGCATCGTTCTGGTACTCTCGTCGATAATGATAATAAATCTGAAAGGAAGGAAATAGCATGGTACAGGATATAGCTCCAGCAGTCTATCACAACGAGTTCGTCCCCCGAGAGCCGAAGAGGGGAGATGGAATCCTCATCTACGACAGACTCTCTGTTCTGGTCAGGTCCGGCATCGATGATCTGGTCATTCCATCCTATCCCGACCTGCCTGTCACAAAGGATGACTATCTTTTCTCGATCGACGACAGGGCCTTCTACGACTACAGTGGTGCTGTCAGACCAGAGGGCTATGAGATGGTCGCCTTCAACAATGAGATGTATGCCAGAGGTCCCAGGGAGATTCCGTTCGCTGCGATCACAGGCTATCACATCCACTCCTGGAAGGGCTATCACAGATTCTGTGGAAAGTGCGGCTCTCCTCTGGTCCCATCTCTTACCGAGAGGGCACTGACCTGTCCGAACTGCAGGCACACCATCTATCCTGATATCCATCCGGCAGTCAATGTAGCCATCACAGATGGCGACAGACTCCTGATGGTCAAGAGCGTACACAGACCAAATGGCCCCTTCCATCTCGTCGCAGGCTTCATGGAGATAGGAGAGAGGATAGAGGATACTGTCAAGAGAGAGGTCAAGGAGGAGGTCGGCCTCGATGTCACGAATGTCCGCTACTTTGCATCCCAGCCCTGGGGCATAGTTGGAAACCTCCAGATCGGCTGTATCTGCGATATCGTCGGTTCCGATGTGACCACTTTGCAGTGCGATGAGATTTCCGAGGCAGTCTGGTTTGGAAGAGAGGAAATCCCTCTTGACCTTGGAAGGCACAGTGTCACTGGTGAGCTCATCTGTGCATTCAGGGATGGAATCATTTGACCGCACACCGGTTTTGGATTAGGGTTAAAACGTGAAACGATAACTTCTTCTGGCGATTGTCATTGCAT
>LVBC01000263.1 GCA_001604265.1 Spirochaetales bacterium Spiro_01 | reverse complement strand
TTTTATAGTTAATTAGCTGTCAAACTGTGGAGGAAAGAAGCAACCACAACTGCAAGTTTTTTTATTGTCATAAAATGCCCTTGTTTATATAATATCGAATGTGTATTTCCGTGTACATATTCTACTGGAGGCTCATTTTTCATGGCTAAATCTCAAAGCACATCCAAATTGGTAATTACAAGTGTTGTCCTGTCCCTCATCGTCATTGCTGTCTTCGCATTGGTGTTCATGAACTACATTGTTCCGGCATACAACATCACAGCTGACGAGGTCTACAGTGTCCTTCTGAAGATATTCCCGATCCTCATCGGTCTCGTTCTGATCCAGATCGGAATCATCGCCGGAAAGAGGAACGAGGATGATTACAGAGATCAGGTTGACAAGCTTCCACCGAACTCCTACACAAGGCCACTTGAAGCAGGTGCCATGGATGATCCAGCCCAGAACAGCCCAAATGCCCCTTCCACAATGCCGACCAACGGTCTTGCTGCCTCAGCTCCAGTCCAGGAGAAGGTCGTCGAGAAGGAGGTGATCAAGGAGGTCCCTGTCGAGGTGATCAAGGAGGTTCCAGTAGAGAAGGTCATCGAGAAGGAGGTCCCTGTCGAGGTCATCAAGGAGGTTCCAGTAGAAAAGCTTGTTGAGATCGTCAAGGAAGTCCCAGTCGAGAAGGTCGTTGAAGTCGTCAAGGAAGTCCCAGTCGAGAAGGTAGTCCAGGTCGTAAAGGAAGTCCCTGTAGAGATCGAGAAGATCGTCGAAGTACCTGTCGAGAAGGTAGTCGAGAAAGAGGTCGTCAAGGAGATTCCTGTAGAGAAGATCGTCGAGAAGGAGATCATAAAGGAAGTTCCTGTAGAGAAGATTGTCGAGAAGGAAGTCGAGAAGATTGTAGAGGTTCCTGTAGAGAAGGTAGTCGAGAAGGAGATTCCAGTCGAGGTCATCAAGGAGATCATCAAGGAAGTTCCAGTAGAGAAGGAAGTCGAGAAGATTGTCGAGAAGGAGGTCCCGGTTCCGACTGCTGCACCTGAGACCGAGGAGGCTGCTCCTGTATTCTTTGGACTTGAAGAGACGCTTGCTGCCGAGATCGAAGCCTGCAGAGAGACCAAGAGCCCTATTGCAGTTGCAATGTTCAAGGTCAAGGGAACAACTACTGTCGATTCTCTCGAGAGCGTATACGGAAGCTTTGCTCACGTATTCGATGCAGGAGATGAGATGGCTGCCCTCGTAATGCCTTTTGCACAGCAGGACGAGGCCGAAGAAATTGTATATGCAGGTCTTGGCAAGCTTCCGAACGCAGAGTTCACCATCCTCTCGATGGACAGCTCGAAGGCCGATGCAAAGCGCATGATCAAGAGTGCCAAGTCGCTCTTCTAGAATATAATGATCCGAAGGGGCCTGCTCTAGCAGGTCCTTTCTTTTATCCAGCAAAGGAGAAATAGAATGAACGTTACACTTACAAATGGAGATTCGAAGCTTGTCATTTCCACTCTTGGCGCAGAGCCACAGAGCCTGGTAAGAAATGGTA
>LVBC01000262.1 GCA_001604265.1 Spirochaetales bacterium Spiro_01 | reverse complement strand
TGAAGGCGATGTTGCTCTCCTGCTTCCACTTGTCGCACATATCGTTCATATGCTGCATGATCCTGAGTGCAAAGGGTTCTGCCTCACTGTCGGTATGCGACTTTCCCGTCATGTAGTAGACGCACTCTGCAAGACCTGCATAGCCCAGGCTTATCGTGGAGTAGCCACCGTAGAGGAAGCGGTCTATCTTCTCGCCCTTTTTCAGTCGGGCAAGGGCACCATGCTGCCAGAGGATCGGAGCACAGTCGCTCAAGGTTCCCTTCAGGCGCTCGTGGCGGCACATAAGGGCCCTGTGACAGAGCTCGAGCCTCTCATCGAAGATGCGCCAGAAGGCCTCCATGTCGCCTCTTGAGGAGAGTGCGACATCCGGAAGGTTTATCGTGACGACACCCTGGTTGAAGCGGCCATAGAACTTGTAGTTGCCATTCTCGTCCTTCCAGGGGCTGAGGTTGCTCCTGCAGCCCATGACAGGGAAGCAGTTTCCCTCCTTGAGCTCGAACATCTTCTTTTCCGAGATGTAGTCGGGTACAAGTCGCTTTGCAGTGCACCTTGCCGCAAGCTCGGTCAGGTAGAAGTACTTCGAGCCCTCTCTGACATTGTCCTCCTCGAGGACGTATATGAGCTTCGGGAAGGCTGGAGTGATGAAGACACCCTTCTCGTTCTTCACACCCTGGATTCTCTGCCTCAGTGTCTCCTCGATCATCATGGCGAGGTCGGCCTTCTCTCTCTCGTTCTTCGCCTCGTTGAGGTACATGAAGACTGTAAGGAACGGAGCCTGTCCATTTGTGGTCATCAGCGTGATTACCTGATACTGGATAGTCTGGATTCCCCTCTCGATCTCCTTCCTGAGCCTCATCTCGACGATCTTCTTGACAGCCTCTTCTGAAAGAACGACACCTGCGGCCACGGCCTCCTCTTTCACTTCGCTTGTGAACTTCTCGCGGGAGACCTGCACAAAAGGGGCAAGGTGGGCAAGAGAGATGGACTGTCCTCCGTACTGATTCGAGGCGACCTGCGCGACGATCTGCATTGCGATGTTGCAGGCTGTAGAGAAGCTGTGCGGCTTGTCGATCTTCGTCTCGCTGATGACAGTTCCATTCTGGAGCATGTCCTCGAGGTTCACAAGGTCGCAGTTGTGCATCCTCTGGGCGTAGTAGTCGGAGTCGTGGAAGTGGATTATTCCTTCGCTGTCCGCTTCGACGATGTCGGCAGGAAGCAGGAGTCTTCTCGTGATGTCCCGGCTCACCTCTCCGGCCATGTAGTCCCTCTGTACCGAGTTGATCACAGGGTCCTTGTTGGAGTTCTCCTGCATCGCCTCCTCGTTGTTGCAGTCTATCAGGCTTATGATCCTGTCATCGGTCGTATTGCTCTTTCTGATGAGGGACCTCGTGAAGCGGTACTTCACGTAGTTCCTTGCGACAGCGAAGTTTCCTGTGGCCATCAGCTGGTCCTCGACCATATCCTGTATCTCCTCGACGGAGACTGTACGGTTCATCCTGGTGCACTTGAACGAGATGTACTCTGCAATCTCGGCGATCTCGGCCTCTGTAAGATTGCTGTGCTCTGTCGCAGCATTGGCCTTCCTTACTGCGTTTGCTATCTTCTGGCTGTCGAAGACCACCTCCGAGCCGTCCCTCTTGATTACCTTCATTACTTCCTCCGAAAGCGTTATTGGAAACAGTGCACTGCAGGATGTACTTTTTGCTTGATGCATGATGTGCAATGGTTCTGTTTCCTGGATTCTCCATCGGTCGAAGGAGCTCTCCTTCCGGCGATGGAGCAAGATGCAATTGACCGTAATATTAAGCAAATCCGAATTCGGATTTCAAGCGACCTCTACGCAACCAAAAGCGTTCGAAAATTTACAAAACACTACTTCTAGGGCTCATCGGAAGGAGAGCAGATTCCAGTGGATTTAAAACCGATATAGGTTCTTCATAGTTTCTAGAGATCGGAAG
>LVBC01000261.1 GCA_001604265.1 Spirochaetales bacterium Spiro_01 | reverse complement strand
ACGAGGATATGATCTTCTGATCAAGACGAAAGAACTGAGCGAGATTATTTAACCCTCCCAAAATTTACTGCCACTTCGAAAGAGGGTGTCACTTATATTCTCCGAATAAAGCGAATATATTTGATGATAATAATTCTTACGTTAAGAAAGTGTTAGGGTAGAAAATCGTCATTACAGAAATATGGAAGATCATGCGCTGTCGTGAGAAAACTAGAAGATCATTGTAATTATTCTCATCAGAAGAAACTATCTATTCCCTGATACTTTCCGCCCTTGAAGACCATAGAGAAGAAACCTTGTTTCTCTTTTGTAGATACCTTGATTCCGTTCTTGAAGTATGTACATTCAGAGCCGGTATCGAGAATGGTATTTCCACTTTGTGATATCAGTGATTCATTGGTAGTTATCAGCAGATTCATTCTCTCTAATAACCAATCAGGTACTGCTTCATCGGTCTCTACCAGGACGAAGGCATCCTTGTAGTGATCAATGCAATACTTCGCTATATCCAGATATCGTTTCTCCTTCAATATCTCATAGGGAAGGTAGAGTACATCTACATCGGAATTCTCTCTGAGGGAGTTCAGTGCCTCTTCTTCTGTTGCAGCTGATGAAGAAGTGTAGTCATTATCCCTTGCAATCTTCTCTCCTGCCTTCACCATAAATGGATCGAAGAAGATTCGCTCCTTTATTAGAGTATCGAGAATATAGAGCCCTGCGGGGTCATCGGAAAGCGCATTCGCAAGACCTACCTGCGGTATTTCCCTTCTGATTTCCAGCGTTCTTGCAAAGCCTTTGGAACAGTTTGCAAATCCATTATCGGTTTCAGTTACACTTAGAAGGGCAAATGAGAAGATCATAAGGATATTATTGCAGGGATAGGAACAAATAGCAAAGTACATTGATAATCAAGTCAGGGCGAGGCGAAAGCTTCGCCCTTTCTATTTGTTCTGTCCATTTCCGTATTTCCTCTAATAATAAAAAATTGACTGCTGTGTATTCTTGTAATACACTAATACAAAAATACATGACTGGGATGGATAAATGAAGGTAGGCATAAACAGCTACGCATTCAGATGGGCTATCAGCTACGGGATGATGGACATACATCGCTTCCTTTCAAAGTGCGAGGAACTAGATGTCGATGTGGTCCAGATCTGCGACAACCTCCCATTTGCCGATCTCGATGAGGAGACCTGTCAGGCCATCCGTGAAAGATACTCTGGAAGGTTTGTTCTCAAGACCGGTTACAAGGGACTGGAGAAGGGCGATATAGAAAGAGCACTCTGTGTTTCTCACAAACTGGGTGCAAGCAGCATGAGACTTGTCATCGACGGGCTTGGGCACAAGGCATCAGTAGATGAGGTCGTTGAGGTTATAAAGGGATTGCTGCCACTTCTCGCGAAACTGGATATGCGCCTTTCTATCGAGAATCACTTCGAGCATACCCCAGAAGAAATCAGAAGGATTCTGGAGAAGCTGGAAAGCAGATACATCACAGTCTGCTACGACTGCTTCAATTCGATAGCTCTGAATATCGATACAGAGCACTCATTCAGCACACTGCTTCCATATATAGAGGATGTCCATGTGAAGGATGTCCAGATCTGCCGCTTCAATACAGGCTTCCTCTTCCGAGGCTGCCGCATGGGAGAGGGAATCCTCGATGTCGAGGATATCGTCAGAAGGACACTCGCACTTCATGGTGAAGCTGCATTCATCCTCGAAGGCTGGATCGATGAGCTCTCAAGCCAGGAAAGGACGCTGAAGCAGGAAGAGGAAATAAACAAGGATGCAATCAGATACCTAAAGGAGTTGGATCATGAATAAGATAGCTGTAATCACTGCATTCCTCGGCGGCGTGAAGAACCGCTACATGCAGTACATTCCGAACCGTACGATCGAAGAGAAGATCAAGCTTGCAACAAGGATAAAGGGTCTGGATGGCTTCGAGCTCTGCTACCCTGGAGACTTCGATGATGTGGGTCTATTGAAGAGAATGATATCCGACAATGGCTTCGGAATCTCCGGAATCAACGTCCGCTCGAGAAGACAGGGCAGATGGCTCCGTGGCTCCTTCACCTCCGAATCCGCTGTTGAGCGCGCCGAGGTGGTCGACGACTTCAAGGCCGCAATGGATACGGCTCTCGAGATGGGAGTCAACAGGATCACCTCCTGTCCACTGAATGATGGACACGACTATGTATTCGAGATGAACTACATCGACGCATATCGCTATGCAGAGGAGACCTTCAGCAAAATATGCGAGTACAACAGGGATGTAAAGATCTGCATCGAGTACAAGTTCAACGATCCAAGAGTAAGGTGCATGTTCGCAACTGCAGGCGAGACACTTGCATTCTGCCAGAGCGTAGGTGCAGAGAACCTCGGTGTCACGATGGATGTCGGACACTCCATCCTCGGTCAGGAGAGACCTGCACAGGCACTTGCAATGCTCGACAGGGCAGGAAAGGCCTTCTATATCCACCTGAATGACAACGACAGGAACTGGGACTGGGATCAGCTGCCAGGTGCCTTCCACATGAATGAGACCATCGAATTCATGTACTACATGAAGAAGCTCGGCTACACCGACGACTGGTACGCCTTCGATGTCTGCTCCAAGGAGGTCGACACAGTAGAGACCTTCACATCGGTCGCCCATCTGACAAGGCGCCTTGAGGCCCTCACCGACAGGATAGATATGGAGAAGATGGACGCTCAGATGAAGGAGAGGAATCCGCACAGGACTTTCGAACTGATGTTTGATTCAGTTTATAGATAAAAAAGGAGAAAGGTATTATGAAGAAAGCACTCGTACTCATTCTGGCCATCTTCATGGCATGTGGAATGCTTTTCGCTCAGGCAGCTTCTGAACAGGCAGAGGCTTGGCCAACCAGGGATATCAGCTGCTACATCCACTCCAATCAGGGTGGTGGAACAGACTCCTGGGTAAGATTCCTTACACCTATCCTTGAAGAGGAGCTTGGTGTTAAGATCACCTGCACCAACCTTGCAGGTGCAAAGGGCGGACAGGCAGCGACCAAGGTATACTCCGCAGCTCATGATGGCTACTCGCTCCTCGGCACCTCCGAGACCTCCATGTTCTATGGCTCCAACGATGTAGGCCCGACAGCAGACAAGTGGAACTTCTACATTGCTGCAGGCAGCGCAGGCATCATCGTTACCACCAAGGATTCCAGGTACAAGACAATCCAGGAACTCGTCGAGGCTGCAAAGGCAAATCCTGATACCATAAAGATCGGCAACTCCGGCGTTGGCAAGGGCTGGCACTGCAAGGCCATCCTCTTCGAGCAGGGTGCTGGTGTGAAGTTCAAGCATGTTCCATACAGTGGTTCCGGTCCAGCTCTCACAGCTCTCCTTTCAGGTGAGGTCGATGCAGTTTCCTGTTCGACAGGTGAGGTTGCAGAGTATGTCCGCGGCGGTATGGTAATCCCACTCGTGATCACAGAGAACAGATCCGAGAAGATGGAAGGCTATGGCGAGGTTCCAAGTGCAGTCGCACTCTATCCTGATACAGCATTCGGTCTTTCCAACCTCTTCCAGTTCCTCGGCTTCACACTGCCAGATGATACTCCTCAGTACATCCTCGACAAGTTCGGAGCAGCCTTCGACAAGGCAATGAAGGATCCAAGGACTATCAAGTTCGCAGAGGATCAGATCGCTACCATCTACGACCTCAAGGGCGAAGATGCAAAGAAGCTTACAACCAACATGCAGCAGGTATGCTGGTGGCTCGCTCAGGACCTCGGTCTTGCAGTCGTCTCCCCAGAGAAGGCTGGAATCCCACGTCCGTAAATCAACTATCCGGCATGGCTGCTGTGAGAGCGGCAGCCATTGCCAATATCTGGAGTAAATTATGGAAGATAAACAGATAAGAGAGAGATCTCCTGAGTTCCTCAGAGCCAGGGACAGAGATCTTCTTTTCGGAGTGATTCTCACAGCAGCGAGCATCGCTCTGTGCATATATGCCATAAGAATTTCATCTGCCTGCATGAGGATACTGGATGCGACCTTCTATACTGCACCTGGTTTTCTCATCCTCATCATAGGCATCATGCTGCTTGCCTGTGCAGTCTATCTCATCGTGAATGCACTCAGGAATGGGGGAAGCTTCAGATGGCTCATCCCTTCACGACTCTGGAAACAGCTCAGGGACGACAAGGCCCACTATGCAGTCCTGGCCTTCTTCTACCTGTACCTATATATGGTCCTCCTGTGGGATGCGAAGATTCCTTTCACTCGAATCACATTCCCATTTTGGGCCAACACAATGCTATTCATGATGCTCATAATGTTCACCTTCAAGGTCGCAAGACCCAGGACCATCATCATAATGAGCGTCGTCACCTCGATTCTTGTCTACGTCACCTTCAAGTTCATGATAGGTGTCCCACTACCATAAGGAGAGAACAATATGCAGCAGACACTGACACTTGGCCAGAACTTCATATGGTTCCTCAATTTCTGGTTGTCCTTCTTTACTTCCCCGATGAACCTGGTATTCATGTTCTTCTCGATGATCATCGGAATTGTCTTCGGTGTTCTTCCAGGTCTGTCGGCAACGGTCGCAATCGCACTGTTCGCAAGCATCACATATTCGCTTGACCTCAATACAGCGCTTGTGATTCTGCTTGGAATCTACATCGGGGCCATATTCGGCGGTTCCGTTTCCGCAATCACGATAAACATCCCAGGTACCGGCTCTGCAGCCGCAACCTGTCTCGATGGACATCCACTTGCAATGAGAGGAGAGGTGAGGAATGCCAACATGCTCGCAAGATCGGCATCCGTCATCGGCACACTCTTCGGCGTGCTCATCTTCGTCTTCTTCACACCGCTTGTAACGAGACTCGCACTTCAGTTCACATCGCCCGAGTTCTTCTGGCTTGCCATCTTCGGTATCCTGATCTGCGGAAGCATCTCAAAGTCCGATGTCCCTGTAAAGGGGTGGGTCTCCGGTCTTATCGGCCTGCTTCTTGCACTCGTCGGACAGGATGATATCTACGGCTGGAACCGACTCTGCTTCGGAAACCACTACCTGATGTCGGGTATTCCATTTGTTCCGATGACGATCGCATTCTTCGGTCTTCCTCAGCTGGTAAGGACACTCAAGGCAGCAAAGATGAAGGAGGTCCCTCCTGTAGTGAATACCGCTCCGAATATCAGTTTGTGGCCTATTCTGAAGAGGAACATCCTCAGCATCTTGCGCTGGGGTCTTATAGGTGTCGGTATCGGTGCTGTTCCAGGAGTCGGAGAGAATATCGCAGCCTGGGTCGCATACGATGATGCAAAGCGCAATTCGCCAGAGAAGGAGAAGTTCGGAACTGGCGTCTATGAAGGAGTCATGGCACCTGAGACTGCGAACAACGCTGCAATTGGCGGTGCTATAATACCTCTTATCAGCCTCGGTATCCCTGGAAGCCCTCCAGCTGCAATGCTGATGGGTGCGATCACGATGCATGGCATAAAGGTCGGTCCGCTTCTCTCGATCGAGCAGCCGACGATCATTCCTCTTGTCGGTGCGATCATAGTCTGGGGTACTATCTTCCTCTTCATCTGCGGAGTGCTCGTCACAAAGCCGATGGTAAAGCTTCTAAGGGTCCCTCAGAAGGTCCTGTGTCCGGTGATCGCAGTCCTCTGCGTGATCGGTACCTTCGCCTGCGAGAACAACCCATTCCACCTGATCCTGGTCCTGATCTGCGGTATTGCCGGATACATATTCGACAAGATGCAGTTCTCTCCAGCAGCTCTCATCCTCGGTGTTATCCTTGGAAATCTGGCTGACAGCCAGCTCAGAAGGGCACTCTTCATCAGCGATGGAAACCTCTGGAGCCTTGTCAACAGGCCTATCAGCTTCATCTTCTTCGCCTGCTGCATCTGGTCGATTCTAAAGCAGTTCGGAGTCTTTGACAGATTGTTCAGGAGGAGCGGAAATGCTGACAAATAGAAACAATTCTGATAAAGTTTTCCAGTCTATCATTTTGTGTTGATTGGAGAGTTTATCTATGACAGTTGAGAATGAGCGCTATTTCAACCTTGGGGAAGTGAGAAGTCTGAGTGGAATGATCTCGGACAAGCTTCAGGAGATGATTCTGCTTGGTATGTTCAAGCCAGGTGAAAGACTGGTGCAGATCGAGCTGGCAGAGCGCTTCAAGGTCTCCCGCGTCGCAATGAGAGATGCTCTCAAGGATCTCAGACAGACTGGCCTTGTCGTGGATACTGCCAATGGCGGTGTCATCGTCTGTCCTCTTACTGAAAGGGATATCGAGGATATAGCGTTCGTTCG
>LVBC01000260.1 GCA_001604265.1 Spirochaetales bacterium Spiro_01 | reverse complement strand
TACAATATGAATGAGGAAACAATCTACGCAATCAGAGGAGCAACGACCGTAGAGCACGACAATCCAGAAGAGATCGATGCTGCAGTCAAGGAGCTATTCGAAGAGATGCTCAGCGCAAATGGACTTGAGGAGAGCGAGCTCTGCTTCTGTCTTCTCTCCCAGACAGGGGATCTCAGAAGCAGGAATGCCGCCGGTGCAGTGAGAAAGGGTGGTCACTGCCACCATGTGCCGCTCTTCTGCGTGCAGGAGGCCCAGATAGATGGAATGCTTGAACGTGCTGTGAGGATAATGCTCCAGATCAATCACCCAAGAAGAAGAGAGCCTGTGATGGTCTACCTCAGAGGAGCATCCATCCTGAGGCCCGATCTCAGAAAGTGATCATTATGCAAGGATGAAGGTCACAGCGCTGATGTGACCTTCATGTTCCTATCGTGTGAAGTGGTAGATTATTATCGAATCGTAGCCATAGTCGATGAAGAAGAGCTTCCAGCCCTGCTGGACTGTCAGGTTTATCATCGCACCTCTGGTGTAGTAGGTGCCGCTCTCTCCGACAGCTCCATAGTCTGCAAGGTCCAGCTTCCTGCCATCCAGCTCGATCTCGTTCCAGTTGTCCTTGAGATACGAGTAGTCGGATGATACATAGATTTCACCACCACTCTGAAGGGCAGCTGAAACCTGTCCTCTGTCCGAAAGCAGATTCATGCCTTCAAGGTCGAAGACGATATCGAGGTAGGCAGGAGATGGCCTCTTCTCCTCCGCCTCTCTGAGACGCTTCAGCGCCTCGTCATGGCGGAGCATATCCTTCTCAAGAACCTCCACTCTGGATAGCTGGGGCTTCATCTTCTCTATCAGGCTTTCTTCAAGTGCAGCAACAGAATGTGAGATGTCATCATCCTTCGCTCTGAGCTTTTCAAGCTCCTTTTCATCTTCGGCAAGCTTCTCCTCAAGCTTTGCATTCTCCATTTCCAGGGTCTCGACCTTCGAGGAGAGTTCTGAAATCCTGGCTTCCTGCTCCTTTGCATTGCACGATACAAGCAGAAGGGCTGCAGATAATAGGATTATAGCTGTGAGTTTTCCCATGGAAGAATTCTAAGGTGCATTCTTCTCTCCTGGCAAGAATTGATTTCCTTCCTGTCAGGGAGCTATATCATTCTTCCTGAAGTATTCAAGTGCAGCCTGGCTGTCCTTTTCGAGCTGCCGTCTCACAGCCTCGATTCCACCTTCGAATCTCATTATCGGTCTCAGATACGAGTAGAGGTCGACTCTCATCGTCCTTCCGTATATGTCGCCTGCAAAATCGAGAAGCAGGGATTCTATCGTGACCTTCTCGGATGAATCCACGCTGGGTCGGTTGCCCACATTGGTTATGCAGTAGTAGCTCCTGCCACCCACAGTCGCAATGCCTGCATAGACTCCGAAGGGTATATCGATTCCTGCATCCTCAAGGTTGGCTGTGGGCATTCCATGACGGTGCCCCAGCCCCTTTCCATGCACTACAGTGCCAGAGATGGAGTAGAGCATCCTACCTCTTTGTGTTGTGGAGGACCGGGCTGATCCTCTTGTAGATGATAAGGCAGAAGACGACATTGATGAGACCCTTTGCAAGCGTGAATGGCACATTGAAATAGAGGAGGGCCTGCGGAAGCGTTTCGATATTCGGGTTCAGGACCTTGTACATTCCGATTATGGCCTCGAGAGGGAAGCCGAGCACATTTATGTAGAGTGGGTAGATCAGGTAGAGGTTGGATGGGAATGAGATGATTGCCATCGCGACAGAACCGAGGATTCCACCTGCAATTGCACCCTTCCTGGACTTGAACTTCCTGTAGACAAGTCCGGCGACCAGAGAGAAGACACAGCCGAGAAGTGCGTTCGAAAGCTCTCCTACAAAGCCCGACTGGGATGCGAGCATGTGGATGACATTCTTTATGATGGTGATCGCAATACCTGCAAGTGGGCCATAGGCGAAAGCTCCTATGATCTCGGGAAGGTCCGAGAAATCGAGCTTGATGAAGGATGGCATCACTGGAATTGCGAATTCGATGTACTGCAGAATGACTGCAACTGCGATGAGGACACCACAACCTGCGATCATTCTCGTGTTCTGTCTGGATTTTGAACCTGTGTTCATACGGTCTTTTCCTCCTGATATGGATCAAGTGTCAAGAACGCCCTAAAAGAAAGAACACACCTTCGTGGGGTGTGTCCTCGACAAAAGAGTAGACGTGCTTCTTTCATCCGGACTATACCGTTGGTACTGGACTTTCACCAGTTCAGCCGCTTTCGCGGGTCGAGGACTTTACCTCCAGTAGGGAATCTCACCCT
>LVBC01000259.1 GCA_001604265.1 Spirochaetales bacterium Spiro_01 | reverse complement strand
CTGGGACCATTTTCATATGGTCGATAGTAAAGCTTGGAATCAGATCCATCCCTCATTCCTCCTGGTGCATCCTCTTAAAAAGATAGCGCAAAAAGCGAAAGTATAGAACCCCGGGAACAATTGCTTCGAATTCGGACTGAATGCTGAAACTACTCCTGCTCACACAGAGGTCGGCTTCATGTACAGCTTCTTTCTGCAGTAGAAGTAATAGAGGGAGACGAACAGAAGCGCGAAGAACCAGCCGATAACATAGCCAAGATAGACATTGTAGATGCTCTTGAAGAAGTGCATCGAGATGGCAAGCCAGATCTGGCGCACGACTATCATGCCGGCGACCGAGTAGAGCATCGAGAGCCTGCTTCTTCCTCTTGCGCGGAGATTTCCGGCAATTACCTGCCTTATCGAATTCATGAAGTAGAATGGAACGAGGAGTGAAAGCATATCAGTTGCGCACTTCACGACCTCGGGATTCCTGTTGTAGAGCTTGGCCAGAGATGGCGCAATCGGGTATGCGATGAAGGAGAACGATAGAGAGAACGAGACAGCGATGAGGATACAGATCCTTATGCCCTTTCTGGTCCTCTCGTACTCGCCTGCTCCTATATTCTGGCTTGCAAATGTCGTTGCAGTATTGCCGAAGGCATTTGTTGGAAGCGAAACGAACTTGTCTATTCTCTGTGCAACGCCGACACCTGCAACTGTCGCTGTGCTGAACATGTTGACATATCTCCAGACGAAGAGGTTCGAGAAGGAGATAAGAGAGGACTGGATTCCAGATGAGAAGCCGACATCAACAGTCTCTCTGATCTCCTGGTGGCCATTTCTGACGAGGCTTGCCGGATCGAAGCATCTGAAGCCGAGGCGGAAGCGGATGACATAGTAGCTGATGAGAACAGAGACGAACTGGGAAATGACAGTTGCGATCGCAACACCCTTGATTCCCCAGCTCCAGAATGCAGAGAAGAGCAGATCCAGGATGATATTCAGGACACTTGAGATCATCAGAATGACAAATGGAGTCCTCATATCCCCCATCGCTCTCAGTATTCCGGCCGAGTTGTTGTAGACGACTGTAAATATGAGACCCGAAGCGAATATCATGAAGTACATCAGGGCCTGGGAGTATATCTCGGAGTTCACATTGCAGATTCCAACGAAGAATGGTGCAAAGGAAACTCCTATTATCGACATGACAAGACCGAGTATCACAGAGAAGGTATATGAGTGGAGCACTGTCCTCTTCAGCCTCTCGGGATCCTTGCTTCCAAAGGCCTTGGCAACGACGACTGTACTTCCGACCGACATTCCATTGCAGAAGCCTACAAGAAGATTGGTCAAGGTACCACAGATCGAGACTGCTGCAAGGGCAGCCTCTCCGACGAAGTTTCCCAGTACAAGCGAATCGACAGAGTGGTAGAGGTTCTGGAGCGCCTCTCCGGCCATGATCGGAAGAGCAAACAGAATGAGGTTCTTTGCGATGCTGCCTCTTGTGAAATCCACTCGACTCTTCATTACCAACTCCAATTATTGAAATATTATGCCAATGATCAAAAAAACATAATAGTGTCGGAATGAAAAATGGGTGGACAAATCAACTTCTCAAGTCCATTTAGAATGTTTTCCTGACTCTTGCCTCAATTCAAGCAGGAATCGACGATCAGGAAAACAGAGAAAACACGACTCTGGTGTTCATAATTGAAAAGGACAGCGAAGAAGCCGCTGTCCCTTTGATCAG
>LVBC01000258.1 GCA_001604265.1 Spirochaetales bacterium Spiro_01 | reverse complement strand
ATCCGATTCCAGCAACACGGTGCAGAAATGGAGTTATTCTGAAAAAATCAAATTTACCTTAACTAAATTCTAGAGGGCTGCAATTCTGGTTGTAAACAAAAAAATCTTTCGTTTTTGAACTTCTATTTGCTTATGCCATGAAACTTTTCTCATGAAAACAAAGATTGAGTAATCGAAATCTATGATATAGGATGAAAAACTGACAGGGGAGGAGTGATGGAAAAAGTTTCAATGATCGCTGTCGGCCATCTGTGTGCCGATAACGTCTGTGTCGTGGATGGATTTCCTCCGGAGAACACCTCGAAGCACATCGAGAAGGTGGATCGGCAGGCGGGCGGTGGCGCAAGTCAGGCCGCAGTCGCCTTTTCCCGTCTTGGTGGAAGAAGCGGCTATGTGGGCATAGTCGGAAGCGACATGACAGGAACATACCTTCTTGAAGGTCTCAAGGATGAGAATGTCGATACTACCTTCATGGAGAGGAGAGAGGGGGACAGTGCCTTTTCCTTTGTCTGCGTCAACAGCCAGAACGCCTCCAGGACCCTTATCAACTACCACCAGAGGCTTGGAGCAATCAACTTCACAGCAGAAATCGAGGATTATATGAAGGGTGCGAAGTTCCTGCACCTCGATGGCACTATGTACGAGGATGCTGTCAATGCCGCAAGGCTGGCAAGGAAGCTGGGTCTTCCTGTATCACTGGATGGAAGCAGCAGGCAGAAGGACAACAGGCTCAACAGAGAGCTTGCCGCCATGGCCGACATCCTTATTACGAACGAGTTCTATCCGATGCAGATAATGGAGGATGAGAACAGGGAGAGGGCCATGCTCCAGATGTCGAAGTGGGGCGCAAGAATCCTGATGGCCACGCTTGGAGAAAAGGGTGTTCTTGCCCTTGTCGATGGAGAGTTCATCCACTTTCCTGCCTACCATATCGAGCCTGTGGATACAACTGGGGCAGGTGATGTCTTCCATGGTGCATACCTTCGTGGCATGGAGCTCGGCTATGATATGGCAGGCTGTGTGAGGTTTGCCAGTGCAGTCTCTGCAATTAACTGCCTGAGCCTAGGTGGAAGAAGGGGAATCCCGACCTTTTCCGAGGTCCAGGATTTCATGAGAAGGAATAAATTCTGATGGAGGATAGTATATGTCTTTGATCACTCTGAGGTCTGCAATGCTGCAGGCGGAAAAGGGCGGCTACGCAGTTGGCAGCTTCAATTTCTTCGGTCTTGAGAATGTACAGGGTATCATTGCTGCCGCTGCAGCAAAGAACTCTCCTGTTATTGCGCAGGCAAGCCCTGGCTGTGTAAGGCACATGGGAGAGAAGGGAATAGTCGGCATGGTCAGGGGAATCAGCGATGACTATGGAGTGCCTGTCGTTCTCCATCTGGACCACGCCACCGACTACGACACCATCTGCCGCTGCATCGACAACGGCTTCACCTCTGTAATGATAGATGCATCCAGCAAGTCCTATCAGGAGAATGTCGATATCACCGCAAGGGTCGTCGAGTATGCCGCACAGTGCGGCTGCTCTGTAGAGGCCGAGCTTGGACATGTAGGTGGAAACGAGGAGGATGTCACTGTCGATGAGAGGAGAGCGCTCTTTACAGAGCCGGACAAGGCCAGACAGTTCGTAGAAGATACTGAGGGTATAGATGCGCTTGCAATAGCAGTCGGAACGGCCCACGGCTTCTATAAGCTGCCTCCTAAGCTCGACTTCGAGCGAATTGCCGAAATCCACAGGCTCATTCCGAAGACCAGTCTCGTTCTCCATGGTGGCACAGGTGTTCCGGAGGATGACTTCAGAAGGGCAATCCAGCTGGGCGTCAGGAAGATAAACATCGGTACCGAGCTCTGGTACTGTGGATACGGAAATGTGATGAAGAAGTACGCAGAGGAGATGCCATACAACAGCGACCCGAGAAAGGTCATGGCCCACGTCAGAGAGGAGTGCCAGAAGATAACAGAGCACAAGATGGATGTCTTCGGATCCACTGGAAAGAATCTAGTTTGATCGATTGGAAAACGGGAGAGCGGCCACCATCTGGTGGCTGTTTCTCTCAATAAGTGCAAAAAGACATCTAGTCACTTGCCGTTTGTCCGATTTATCAGTATTTTTTGTAGAGCCGACAAAAAGGCGCAGATATTTTTTTGAATAAATATTTAAGGAGAAATAGAAATGGCTAAACAGCTTCAGTTCAACGAAGAGGCCAGAAAGTCTCTTGTAAATGGCGTAGAGAAGATTTCAAAGGCCGTAATGACCACACTTGGACCTAAGGGCCGCCTGGTACTTCTGGATAAGAAGTACGGTGCTCCTACAATCACAAAGGATGGTGTTTCTGTAGCAAGAGAGATCGAACTCGAGGATCCATTCGAGAACATGGGCGCACAGCTTCTCAAGGAAGTCGCCTCCAAGACCAACGATGTCGCTGGTGACGGTACAACAACCGCAACAGTCCTTGCCTGGGCAATCACAAAGGAGGGCATGAAGAGTGTCGCTGCCGGTGTAAACCCAATGGGCATCAGAAGAGGTATCGACAAGGCAGTTGCCGATGCAGTCGAGGAGATCAAGAAGGACGCAAAGAGCATCCAGGAGAAGGAGGAGATCGCACAGGTCGCTACCATCTCCGCCAACAATGACAGAACAATCGGTGACGAGATCGCAAACGCAATGGACAAGGTCGGCAAGGATGGTGTCATCACAGTCGAGGAGTCCAAGACAATCGAGACAACTGTGGATTTCGTCGAGGGCATGCAGTTCGACAGAGGCTACCTCTCCGCATACTTCTGCAACAACAGAGACACAATGACAGCTGTCATGGACAACCCATACATCCTCATCTACGACAAGAAGATCTCCAACATGAAGGATCTCCTTCCTATCCTTGAGAAGGTCGTACAGACAGGAAAGGGTCTTCTCATCATCGCAGAGGATGTCGAGGGCGAGGCTCTTACGACTCTCGTACTCAACTCCGTAAGAGGAACACTCAACGTTGTTGCAGTCAAGGCTCCAGGCTTCGGCGACAGAAGAAAGGCAATGCTTGAGGATATCGCAATCCTCACTGGCGGTCAGGTCATCACCGAGGAGCTCGGAATGAAGCTCGAGAATGCTGACATCTCAATGCTCGGCAGAGCAAAGAGCGTCAAGGTCGAGAAGGAGAATACCACCATCATCTCCGGCGCCGGTTCTCAGGAGAACATCCGCTCCAGGATCGCTCTTATCAAGAGCCAGATCGTCGATACAACAAGCGACTATGACAGAGAGAAGCTCCAGGAGAGACTCGCAAAGCTCGCTGGCGGCGTAGCAGTTGTCAACGTCGGTGCTGCTACCGAGGTCGAGCTCAAGGAGAAGAAGCACAGAGTAGAGGATGCCCTCTCCGCAACAAGAGCTGCTATCGAAGAGGGTGTAATCCCAGGTGGTGGTGTTGCTCTTGCCCAGGCAGTCGTCGCTCTCGACAAGAAGGATCTTTCCAACTTCTCCGAGGATGAGAAGGTCGGTTACAGAATCGTCAAGAGAGCTCTCGAGGAGCCAATCAGACAGATTGCAGAGAATGCAGGTCTCGACG
The DNA here is from genome assembly GCA_001604265.1 of Spirochaetales bacterium Spiro_01. Taxonomy (GTDB): domain Bacteria; phylum Spirochaetota; class Spirochaetia; order Sphaerochaetales; family Sphaerochaetaceae; genus Bullifex. The sequence continues at coordinate 2,247 of LVBC01000258.1, read as the reverse complement.
GTGCAGTCATCGCAGATCACTGCAAGAACGAGAAGAGGGGAGTCGGCTACGATGCCAACGAAATGAAGTGGGTCAACATGGTCGAGGCAGGTATTATCGATCCTGTCAAGGTCACAAGGTCCGCACTGCAGAACGCAGCTTCCATCGCATCCCTCATCCTCACAACAGAGTGTGCAGTCACAGACATCCCATCCAAGGAACCAGCTATGCCAGCTGCTCCAGGTGCCGGAATGGGCGGTATGATGTGATCTAGCCAAGCTGGATAGAAAGCCGAAGCCAACCCCTTCGGCTTTTTTCGTCTATCCTTGACGGGTAAACAATATAAATGCTAGCCTAGTTGAGGTCTACAAGAACCACACCAAATTGGATTTGAAAAAGAGAGGATACAACATATGGATCCACAGATGACATCTTCACTTGTGATGTTCGCAGCAATCATCCTTATCTTCTACTTCCTGATCATCAGACCACAGAAGAAGAGAGAGAAGGAAACCAAGGATATGCTCAATGCCCTCAAGAAGGGAGACAAGGTCGTCTCCATCGGAGGCATTCACGGTACAGTCATCTCCGTCAAGGAGAATACAGTTGTCGTCAAGGTCGATGACAATGCCAGAATCGAGTTCACCAAGTCTGCAATCAGCCAGGTTCTCAACAAGGAGTCTGTAAAGACCTCCCCGAAGAAGGAGAAGAAGGCCAAGGAAGCTGAGATGGTCGAGGCACCAAAGGCCGAAGAGGCTGTAAAGGCTGAAGAGGCTGTAAAGGCTGAAGAGCCAGCCAAGGCAGAAGAAAGCAAGTAAGGTCGGAGAAAGAAATGAAGAAGGTGGGACGTATTATCACCATTCTTCTCGTTCTCGCAGTTGCAGCAGTACTGCTTTACCCAACAGTAAAGTGGTACTGTTTTGTTTCTCAGGACCTGAAGAATCTATCCATGGGATCGACAGAACAGATCAGGGAGTATGCCCGTGGACAGGCAGCTACGGACGTAAGAGCCCTGATGGAGATAGCAAAGTCAGACTCCTCGGCCGCCATCCCTTCCGAGTATGAGTATCTCAAGACTCTTACCCGATCCAAGAATGCAAAGACCGTCGGAGAGGCCCTTGGCTCATACGCAGGCGAGAGTGCTCTTCTCGATGCTGTAGAGGGCTACTACAGAGAGGAGCTCATAGGTACAAAGAAGCTCTCTGGAAATGTACTCCAGCTCGGACTTGACCTGAAGGGCGGTGTATCGGTACTGCTCGAGGCCATTCCTGAGAGCCTTGCCGAGAAGATCGGCAGGACTCCGAACGAAGCTGAGATCCAGAGCGCTGTTCTTGAGGATATCGCAATCCTCAACAACAGGATCGACGAGTTCGGTGTCAGCGAGCCTGATATCCGCATTCAGGGAACCGATCAGATACTCATCGAGATTCCGGGCGAGGCCGATACGGAGCGTGTCGATTCGTTCCTGCAGGGAAAGGGTTCTCTGTACTTCATGCTGGTGGATTCTGCCCTGACCAATCAGGTCAACAGCTACTACAGCTCGAATCCATCGAGCGCATACAATCCCGACGGCTCTCTCATCACTCCATCCTTTGTGCCGGAGAACCGCATCTTTGCCGGCTACTACTCCAAGGACAGCTACGGTCTTGACAAGCTCGAGAGCTTTGCAGTCCTCGATCCTTCGGTACAGCTCGATGGAAACTATGTCGAATCTGCAACCCAGAGCAAGGACAATGTGACACAGCGCCCTGTCGTCAACTTCAAGCTCTCAAGCGAGGGAGGAAAGAAGTTCTACGACATCACAAGTGCCAACAAGGGCAGGGCCCTTGCAGTCGTCCTCGATGGAAAGGTCAAGAGCATCGCTACGATCAACGATGCGATCAGCGAGAATGTACAGATCTCGGGCTTCTCTGAAAAGGAGGCCGCTGACCTTGCGATCGTGCTGAAGACTGCATCCTTCGCAATCGACCTCGAGGTGGTATCGCAGCAGGCTGTAGGTGCAACCCTCGGCGACGATGCTGTAAGGATCGGCATCCTGGCAATCGCACTTGGCTTCGTGCTCGTTGTCATCTTCATGTTCTATTACTACGGTCTTTCCGGTCTCGTGGCAGACTTCGCACTGCTTTTGAACCTCTTCATAATGGTCAGTGTCCTTTCAGCTCTGCACTTTACTGTCACACTGACATCAATTGCAGGTCTGATCCTCACACTTGGAATGGCAGTCGATGCCAACGTTATCATCTACGAGAGAATCAAGGAGGAGCTGAT
>LVBC01000257.1 GCA_001604265.1 Spirochaetales bacterium Spiro_01 | reverse complement strand
AGTGGATTTGAATAAGTTACCGGCTTAACTTATCCCGGCATCACTATTTGGCACTTAAGGCGGTATTTTTCAGTGGATTTGAATAAGTTACCGGCTTAACTGCTATTTAACGCGAGGAATCAGCACTTATATCTATTCTGCTCTTCTCCATGTCCCATAATCCGGTCTCGATTGCATTGAGTGCCAGATGGATGTCGAACGGAAAGGCATCCAGAGTTATCAGATCCTCCTGTATGTCCGATTCCTTTGCTTTGGGAACGGAGCCCTTACCGCACTTCACGATCGGTCTGACGGGTTCTTTAGACAGCAGATCGTAATCACCACGAAGGACAAGCCGGAAGGCCGTGTTGACGATCCCTATCTTGTCGAAAAGCTGATCGCGGAAAAAGAGAGTATCTTTCTTTGGTGCCTGGAGGGACCTAACCGGATTGTCGCCAATGATTACCGGTTTACCATCAGTGGTCGGTCAAAGGACAACATCGATGCTATTGTGAAGGACGCGAACAACATCCTGGAATTTCTGGCATCCGAGGGGTACCTCACTTTCCATGAAGACAGTAAGGCTGCAACCTGCAATCTGTATGCGGCTTATAAGGAAAGGTGTGATGACAAGGCGATAGAATATGCGGCATCAGGAACGATGCCGCACTCGATTACTCGTTCTCTATCACGAGAGATACATCACTGAAGGTAACAGAGCAGTTTCTCACTGCATAGAAACCTGCATAGATATTATCTGAATCGATGCCTGTGAGTGCATAGTCGAAGCCTGCAGATACTGTCTCAGGTCCATAGGTAAGAGCAAAGCCCTCCTTGGTTCCCACGATCTTGAGGTCGACCTCTGTACCGGCCGAAAGCTCGATTGCATTTACAGGTGGCTCGCCTACCAGTGAACTGCTCTTTCTTCCGAAGTTGACGATCTTGCCCTGGTTGCGAACGCCTGCAGCAACATAGTCTCCCATTGTGGAAGCAACATACTTGTCGATGTAGAGGTCGTCACGGACCATGAGACCGAAGGAGACCTGGTTGTTGGCAGCGAAGCCTTCGATCCTGGCCTTTGCACTCAGAGTGAACCTGGTACCGACTGGAAGCTTTGTATAGTAGAAGATCATGCCATCGCTTCCGCTTGCGATCTTTCCACAGTTCTTGTTGACAGTCAGTGTGATCGCATCGCCATCTATTACAGCCTGGAAGTTGTCCTGGTTTATCTTGTTGGCTCCACCGACATCGCCGAAGACGCTTCCATGCCAGAGGTTTCCACTTCTGTCCTTGTAGACTGGCCACTGGACACCTGCAATCTCATCATCGCTCGGAGCCTTGTAGTCCACGACAGTGTACTCCGGATTCACAGAGGCCTGGAAGAACTCGTCATAGGTTGGCTTCTCCTTCCTGAGCGAATATCTGTAGAGCTCTGGAGCACCCTCCTTGGAGAGGACGGAGATAAGGTAGGCGTTGAGCTTTGCACCATAGACATTCGTATGTGTCTGATCGAGACCGGTAGCGACCAGCGTCTTTCCATCGGAGGCATACTTTGCACCTGTGAAGGAGTGGAGATACTGTGCACTCTCGCCAAGTGCGACATTCTCCTCGATTGTGGCCTTTGTAAGGTCTATAAGCCCGATCGTCACACCCTCCTGTCTCAGCTGGGTCACCATATCGATGATGGCCTTTGCATAGTCGCCACCCTTGAATGTCTTCTCTCCGATGGTCACATCGGTAGTCCTGTGACCGCTTGCACTGTCGTAGCTTTCAGCTGTATTGGCGGTAGTGAGACGTGCGATCGGAGTACAGACTACAGGAATGACATTCCTTTCCAGAGCTGGCCTGATGTAGTTTTCATAGAGGCTGTTCGCAAAGCTTCCCTCTGTCCTGTAATCACCATTCGGATCGGTATATCTGGCCTCTTCGCTCTTCTCGTCGTTGTGTCCGAAGCCGATTACAAGGAAGTTCTCGGTCTCGGCATCGCCAAGTGCTGGAATGGATGCAGAACCATCCATCAGGACAGCATAGTCGTTCATCCTGGTGTAGTCCTTGCTGGAGGCACCGGAGTGGGCCAGATTGTAGCAGGTTACATTGAAGTAGCTTGAAAGCTCCTCACCGTAGCCCTCTCTTGGAATGTAGTACTTGTCCTTGAATGGAGATACTGTAGAGTCTCCAACGACCCATACAGTTGCCTCGAGCTGGCCCCAGGCAAAGCCTCTGGCACCTGCACCTACCTCACTTCTTGCCTTGTCAGAGAGAAGCAGCAATCCATGCATGTCTATAGATCCATCCTCGTTTCTTGCAGGAGCAATCGATGTATCGAGGCTTTCGAACCAATCCTCGCTGACAACTGTTCCTGCAGTATTTGCACTCTGCTTCTTCTCACTGTCCCAATAGTAGTTGGAAACACCGTAGACTACAGAGCTGTTCTGTCCCTGGAGAGAGAGTGTCTCGGCCAGATTCTTGTATTCACCACTTCTGAAGCTGATTATTCCATTGGCTTCGAAGCCTGTTGTTGCACCCTTGTTGCCTGTGTACATGGCAACGTTGTAGCTTCCGTTGTTGTAGGAGGTACAGTTGTAGGCCTTGATATCGGAACAGGAGTTGGAGTCGATGCCCTTTGTCCTGTTCTCGTAGGCTATCGAGTTGATGAGTGTGTGTCCACCAGGTAGGCTGGAGCCGCCCATCTTGAAGCCGTTTCCGTTTCCTGCGACCATCTCGATGCCAGGTCCAAAGGAAAGATTTCCATTGTCATCGCAGGTGATATCTGCAAACTGGAACTTCTTCTCAGTGGAACCCTCCTTGACCATCAGATAGCCATTTCTGTATGTGAGGCTGTTCTTGATGGTGACCTTTCCGATCGTACCGGTAGAGACCTTTGCAAAGAGGTCCCAGCCATCATCGGCATTGTATGCGGAGATACAGCCATCGAAGAGATTGCCCTCTCCTGTTGTGAGCTTTGCACAGAAGCCATCTGCATCTTCAAGTGCCTTGTCCGCATTGTTGATGGAGGTACAGTTCCTGATGGTGTTGTATGCTGGCCAGAACTCCTTTGGATCCTTCGAGTCTCCACTTACAGTGAGACCGGAGGTTCCGTTGTTGTAGAAGTTGACGCGCTCGAGTGTGCAGTAGTCGCCACCAAGCTGCATGCCATGCTTCTGATTTGCAGTAGCTGTCACATTGATCCTGGAGATTTTCCAGTAGTTGCCCCTGGAGATACCGGCTGAGAGTACTGCTTGATAGGCCGACTCTTTCGGCAAGTTCGGCCTAGGTGATTTTCCTGCTTTTGATAAGGTCTTGGATACGCTGCCGGGTATCGCCGGGGAGGTAAGTGTCTGACATAAGCTGATTCTTCTTCATTTCTTGCCTTTATAACTCATCCATCAGGAGAAAATCCCGAAGTTTGTAATGGTAAACAGTGCTGGTTGAATAGTCGATATCATCGTTTGTGATAATAATCTTTTTCATCGTATTATCAATACCTGCAAAGGCGGAGAATTCCCTGTCGTAGGCTTTTTCTTCCGCGACACTGTAGGCGACCTGGACCAGGTACAACTTGCCATCCCGGGCTGCTCTGAAATCGATATCCCGCCCTTTATTGTTGTACACCGTCACTTCGTATCCCAGATATATCAATTCATTCAATACGATATTTTCCAGGTTGTGCGTAAAATCATACCGGTTTCCGGATACCCGTATGCTGTTTAGGGAAACATCCTCATTGTAGAGTTTATAGTAATAGTTGAGCTTCGCCTTTGTTTTGGGAGAATAGAGAGGAATGTCTTCAATGACATATGCCTCTTTCAAATAGCCGAGATACTTAATCACTGTCGGAACGGAAACAGAAATATTCTGCCCCTTCATATAGTCGGCAATGGACTTTGCGCTGAAGATCCTAGCATTGGAAACCAGGATGTAATCAACGATGCGCTCAAACACATCCTTCTTTCGGATATTGTATCGGTTTTCCAGGTCATTATAGATAATGGTACTGTTAAGATCGTTCAGATAGCGTTTCATGGATTCTGCATCGGGCTGCTCCAGCGCCGCGGGAAACCCGCCCCAGACCAGGTAATCGCTGATTTCAAAACCGTGTTCCAGCTGGTCTGCGTACTCTTTGGCTTCACGGTATACGAAGGGCCGGATGCGGAAAGAAACATAGCGTCCGGATAATTCCTTTGTAAACTCCCGGGACAGCAGCTTGGAATTGCTTCCTGTAATGAAAACGGAAGTATTATACAGCCGGAGTGTCCTCGCTGCCTCGTTCCAGCCTTCAACATTCTGTACTTCATCCAGGAAGACATAGAGCTTATCATCTCCCAGATAATCATTTACATAGGCAATGAGGGCATCTGCATTCGGAATCTTCGCCCTGATAGGCCTCAGGTCAAAGTCCAGAAACAAGCATCTCTTTCCGGCGGCTTCAAGTTCATTCAAAACCTGCTTTAAGATTACGGATTTCCCACACCGACGGATACCGGTAATGATTTTGATCAGATCACTCTCATAGAAAGGTCTGATCTGTGTCATATAGTGCTCTCTGAGGATCATAGAATCATCTCCTGTACGTTGGGATAATAGAGGCAGCCATTGCGTCCTGTCTGCAGATGGCTTTTCGGTATGACACCATTATACTTTAAGATTTCGCAAAAAGAAACAATATCTTAAAATACAAATTTAAAATATGACCGATGCACGTATATTCTTAAATTGCGAATCCCGGCATCAC
>LVBC01000256.1 GCA_001604265.1 Spirochaetales bacterium Spiro_01 | reverse complement strand
CAGCGCAGTCAGGCCGGGCGGTATCGCTCCGTAGGTTCCATCGATTGTTGAAATGATGGTATCCTTATTTCCATGGCCGAAGCGAAGAAAAGATACAAGATACCTCATCTGAGCCTCTTTGCAAGGATAATTCTGTTCCTTGCAGTCTTCGTCTGCTTCCTTCTGCTTCAGCTGGGTCTCTCCTACTATCGTGCAAAGTACATCTTCCTTCCGGAGCAGCAGAGAATAGAGAATGTCCAGGACATAAGCCGCTTCCTGGCAAACAGCGAGAAGATACTGGACTACTATGAGAACTTTCGCTGGGAGTACACAGACCTTGCCAGCTTTGTTGCCGTGCTCTCGAACCACATGTGGGAGGAGAAGGATCTCTTCAAGAACATAGAGGTGTCCGACAGTGATGGAAGGGAGCAGCTGGCCCTCTACCACTCCCTTGAGAACACCTTCGACAGCTGGAAGCTTCTCAATGGACATGTCAGCAGATACATCTACTCGAACGAGACCGAGAGGGCCAAGAGTCTCTTCTATGACAGGTATTTGACCTGTACCTCCTATCTCCATTCATACGCGCAGCAGCTTCTCGAGAATGCGATCCTGGAGAGCATGGAGGCCAACGCCGAGATGATGGAGGGCAACAGGAGGATCAACACATTCATGACGCTTTCGATGGCAGTCTGCATCCTCTTTGGTCTTCTTCTGCTTCTCTCGCTGCTCAGGCTGCTTACCTCGCTCAGGGTGCTTTCCAGCCAGTCCGTAGAGATAAGTCATGGGAACTTCTCTCTTCCCGATGTCGATGCCTCCCGGAACGACGAGATAGGGCACATGGCCAGCGCCTTCAACGGAATGAAGCGGTCGATGAAGCGCCAGGTGGAGCTGCTCGAGGAGAAGAACAGGGCGGAGCATGAGAAGCTTACGCTGCAGAATCTGCTCGAGCAGGAGAAGCTTCAGCAGCTCAGAAGCCAGATCAACCCGCACTTTCTCTTCAATACTCTGAATGTCATAAAGTACTCGGCCAGCAGTGAGGGAGCAAAGAGCACCGAGGAGCTTCTGAGGTCGCTCGGAAGACTGTACAGATATGCACTCGGAAGCAATGAGGACAAGGTCCTGCTTTCCAGGGAGCTGGGCATAGTTTCCGAGCTTGCCTCCCTCTACAGGGCACGATTCGGAGACCGGCTCTCTTTCTCCTGGCACGCTGACGAGGACATAGAGGTGACGGAGACCATAGTCCCTTCATTCATCCTCCAGCCTCTGGTCGAGAATGCCTACAGGCATGGCCTTGCCAGGAAGGTCGAGAAGGGAAGTGCCGAGGTGGATATAACCCGAAGTGGCGATATGCTCAGGATAGATATCGTGGACGATGGAATAGGAATCGAGCCTGAAAAGCTCGAGGAGATAAGGTCGAGGCTTCTGGATCCATCGCAAAAGGGTGAGCACATAGGACTCTACAATGTGGCTGCGAGACTGAGACTGCTTGGTGGCCAGAGTGGACTTGAGATAGAATCCAGGATTGGAGAGGGGACCCGGGTCACACTCAGGATGCCATACATAGTGGATTCTGCAGATATGGAGGACGAGGACGATGATCAAGATACTGATAGCTGATGACGAATACATCGAGCGGAACCTGCTCGAGGTCGCCATCACCGAGTGCTTCAAGGGCGATGTGCAGGTCAAGGTCGCTGAGAATGGAAAGCAGGCCCTGAGCATAGCGGACCTCTGGTCCTGCGACATCGCAGTTCTGGATATCGAGATGCCCGGTCTTACAGGACTCGAGGCTGCCCGCGAGATAGTATCCCACAGGCCTGGAACGAAGATAATCTTCGTGACAGCCTACTCCCTCTTCGAATACGCACATGAGGCAGTCAGGCTTGGAGCCTCGGACTACATCCTGAAGCCTGTGGAGGCAATCGAGGTGATACGCTCTGTCAGGAAGACGATTGCCCAGATAGAGGCGCAGAGACAGATAGAGGGCATCGGTTCGGATGTCGATCCTGACGAGATGTCGGACAAGAGCGACAAGGCCAACCAGATAATATCCAAGGTCCAGAAGTACCTGAAGCAGAACTACATGATGTACGACCTCTCGCTGGATTCAGTAAGCGAGATACTCCAGATAAACTCCTCCTACCTCTCATCTCTCTTCAAGAGATGCACAGGTGTCAACTTCGTCGACTATGTTGCCGATCTGAAGGTGAATGCCGCCAAGGAGCTGCTGAAGGACCCTCTCCGCTCTGCCTCCGAAATTGCACAGATGGTCGGCTACGAGAGCGGAAGCTACTTCACAAGGGCCTTCAAGAAGAGGACAGGGATGACTCCTACAGAGTACAGGAGAACCCTTCAGAGAGGNNTTCTTGTGCTTTCTCTGCTCTTTTCATGCCAGAAGGGAGATGGCAAGAACGATGACAGACACCTTGTGCTGCGCTATGCAGACAACCAGCCGGAGTACTTTCCGACAACAAAGGCCGCAAGGTACTTTGCCGAGCTGGTCTATGCCAGGACCGATGGAAAGATAGACATAAGGGTGTATGGAAACGGAGAGCTCGGAGGTGAGGTGCAGTGCCTGCAGCAGATACAGTTCGGAGGTCTGGATTTTGCCAGATTCTCGCTTGGAACCCTCTCTGCATACTATCCGAAGCTCAATGTGCTGATGCTCCCATACCTCTATACCGATTCGGATCACATGTGGAGGGTCCTCGACGGGAAGATCGGAGATGACTTCCTTTCCCAGGTGGAGGAGAGCGGGGTCTTCGGACTCTGCTGGTTCGATGCAGGTGCAAGAAGCTTCTATACAAGGATGCCAATCTCTTCGCTCGAGGATATGAAGGGTCTTCTGATCAGGGTACAGGAGAACGATATCCTGAGCAGCATGGTCTCCTCCCTCGGAGCCGATACAGTGCAGATTCCGTATGGCGATGTCTACTCGGCCCTGCAGATGGGCAAGGTGGATGGAGCAGAGAACAACATGCCGAGCTACTTCTACACAGGACACTTCGAGCCGGCCAGATACTTCTTCGTGGACGAGCACTTCCGTCTTCCAGAGATGGTCGTCATGAGCAGAGCTGCCAGGAACGAGATAATGGAGCTCGGTCCCGAGTACCTCGAGATAGTAAGAGAGTGCGCCAGAGAGAGCGGCCTCTACGAGAGAAAGCTCTGGAAGGAGGAGGAGCAGAAGGCCTTCGCCCAGCTCGAGAGCCTGGG
>LVBC01000255.1 GCA_001604265.1 Spirochaetales bacterium Spiro_01 | reverse complement strand
GTAATCCAATTTGCGATTACATGGTCTGGACCTGAGTGTCCAGACTTTTTTTTGTCCATGCAAACGAAAGGCCCTGATCATCCCAGGGCCCTATCTTCGATAGTGAGAGTTCAAATCCTGTAATAGACCGAATTCATCACCTCGGCGCTCTTCTCCTCATCGAAGAGATATGAGATTATCGCAAAGCCCATCTCCCACGCCCAGCCTGCAGCCTTTGCAGTTATGATGTTCTCTGATATCACAACACCATCAGAAGAGAATTCGAAACCAGGATAGAACTCCTCACTGCCTGGATAGCAGGTCGCTTCCCTTCCCTCAAGCACTCCACAGGGGCCAAGAACTACAGCAGGAGCTGCACAGATAGATGCGATGAGTCTCTTTTCAGCATTCTGCTTCCTGACAAGCTGGCAGACCTTCTCAGAGGCCCTTAGATTCGTCGAACCCGGCATGCCGCCTGGCAGGTAGATGAGGTCGTAATCTCCCTCCACCTCATCTATCGTGATATCTGCAACGACCTTGAGGCCGTGCGATGCTGTGACTGTTTTTCCGGTCACACCGCAGCGGATTACCTGGACACCGGCTCTCGAGAGCGCATCCATTGGTGTGATGGCCTCCACATCCTCAAAGCCATCTGCAAGCAGAAAGAGTGCCTTCTTCATATCAGAGTACCTCCATTGGTCCATTCTGCCTGACCTTTCTGAGAATCTCGGCCGAGTGGAGCATTATCCTTTCAGTCTCATCCCAGCCGATGCAGGCATCGGTGACCGAGACACCGTATTTCAGCTCATCCTTCGAGCAGTCTATGGACTGGTTGCCTTCGAAGAGATTGCTTTCCAGCATGAAGCCCTTTATCGCCCTCTCGCCGAATGCGACCTGGTCGATGACGCTTCTGAGGACCCTCTTCTGTCTGGTGAAGTCCTTTCTGCTGTTGCCATGAGAGCAGTCAATTATTATTGCAGGGTTCATGCCGTTCTTCTCGAGCAGCTTCCTGGCATTCTCGACATCATCCTCGTAGTAGTTTGGCACAGAGCCACCTCTGAGGATGAGATGGCCACAGTCGTTTCCCTTCGTGCGGAAGACGCTTGTCATGCCCTCCTTGTTGATACCGATGAAGGAGGCAGGTGCTGCTGCACTCCTGATCGCATTGATCGCATTCGTAAGGTCGCCCGAGGTCGAGTTCTTGAAGCCTACAGGGACAGAGAGACCGGATGCGAGGTTCCTGTGAGTCTGGCTTTCTGTGGTCCTGGCTCCGATGGAGGACCAGCTCATGAGCTCGTCTATGTACTGGGGAACGATCGGATCGAGCACCTCGCAGCCAAGGGGAAGTCCCTTGTTCGATATCTCGAGCAGCAGCTTCCTTGCTACCTCCAGTCCCTTCTCTATATCGTATGTGCCATTGAGGTCCGGATCCAGCAGAAGGCCCTTCCAGCCGACTGTGGTCCTGGGCTTCTCGAAGTATGTCCTCATGACTACAAAGAGGACATCGGAGACCTGGTCCGAGAGCTTCCTGAGCTTGTCTGCATACTCCAGAGCGGCCTCTGGGTCGTGGATGGAACAGGGACCGACAACTGCAAGGAGCCTGTTGTCGATGCCTCTGAGTATATTGGATATAGTGGCCCTGTATTCCGATATCCTGGAGCTCTGTTCTTTCGATAGTGGGTACTTTCTGGCCAGATCCGAAGGAGATTCGAGAGGATCGATCCCTACGATTCTGACATCCTGCGATGGAATCCTATTGTCATTCATGGAAAAGAATATAGCACAGTGAGCAGTTTTTTAGAACTGCAGCACTGTGCCATTCTGAAGATTATAAGCTGCAGATCAGCCGACCTTGGTGCTCGAACTGTCATCCTTTCCACCCTTCTCTCCATTCTTCTGATAGAGGAAGCGCTTTATCTTCTGGGTTGCAGTCCTCTGGAATGGTTCCTTCTGGAACTTCACAGTGGAGAGCCTGTTCTGGGCAGAGAGCTCCTTGTTGATCCTGGCCTTGAGGCTCTCGACGTACTTTCTGGCCTCCTCTTCGGCCTCCTGGAGGTTCATCTTGAGCTTCTTTGCCATGAGCTCGATATCGATCTTGATAAGGCCGACAAGTGTATTGTCCTCATCATCTATGACAAGCGACTCCTGCACATACTCCATGTTGTTGATCACGGATTCGATGGCTTCAGGATAGATATTCTCGCCAGCAGGACCGAGTATCATGGTCTTGCACCTGCCCTTCAGACCGAGGATTCCCTTCTCATCGATATAGGCAAGGTCCCCTGTCCTGAAGAAGCCATCTTCTGTGAAGGACTCCCTGTTGAGTTCATCGTTGTTGTAGTATCCCTTCATCACCTGAGGTCCCTTGACTGCAAGCTCGCCAACTCCTTTATCGTTCACATCCAGAAGCCTGTATTCGGTGTATGGGACAAGAGCGCCTATCATGCCGGTAACGTGGTGATGTGGACCGCAGCCTGCAATGAGAGGGCTGGTCTCGGTAAGACCATAGCCATGTGCGACCGGGAAGGTGGTCCTGTCGAGGAATCTGTCCACCTCTGGATCGAGAGGTGCACCGCCGATACCGAAGAACTTCAGTCTTCCTCCGAAGGTATCCTCGAGCTTGTGGCCGATGATCCTGGCAACTAGTTTTCCTATGATCGGCATATTGTAGTACTTCTCGAGCTTTCCACCATTTGCGATCTTCGGTGCGATGGCGGACTTGTATATCTTCTCCATGATGAGAGGGACAGTGAGCATTACATGAGGTCTGACCTTCTTGAGTGCAGGAAGGAGCACTGAGACAGCAGCAGGACGTCCAAGGAAGTAGATATGCATTCCATTGAGCATCGGGACAAGCTGTCCGATGGTGAACTCGTAGACATGGCTCATTGGAAGGATCGAGAGTGCACAGTCGCCCGGGTCGAGGTCGACATACATCTTGCTCGACTGGTCTGCCGAGAAGAGGATATTCTTATGCGAAAGCTGGACACCCTTCGAGTTTCCGGTCGTGCCCGAGGTGTAGATGATCGACGCAGTATCCTCCTCGAAGACAGGCGGCACGATATCGGAATCGAAATAGGTCTGCATCGTATCGATCTCCCTACCCTCCTTCAGATGGTGGAGATTCTCGAGGCTGAAGAGGTCATAGCCACTGAGGTCCATGTGCTCTCCAAGTGAATCGAGATACTTCTTCTGTGCGCAGATTCCCCTGGCTCCGGAGTCCTTCAAAGCGAACTCTGTCTCCTTTGCTGTGAAGCCAGGAAGGATAGGTACTGCAATCGCACCCATTGTCGTGATCGCAAGATACATCGTCATCCACTCGGGGCAGCTGTCTCCCCAGATCGCTATCTTGTCGCCCTTCCAGTAGCCGATGGAGAGCAGATAGTTCCTCAGGATCCCTACCCTGTCATTGAGGTCGTCGTAGGTCATCGACCTCTCATCTCCATCCTTGCGACCGAGGACTGTGTAGCAGTTGTATCTGCCGAATCGGGCTGTCAGGACATCCAGAAGACCCTTGAAGGTGTACTCCCTGATACTGACCAATCTGATTCCATCCCTGCGCTTGATTGCTGATATTGCGTCATCACTGTACATATCGAACATATTGCCACCTCTTGACATAGTCAAGGTTAACAAACATGAGCGACTGCAATAAATGGTGATTAATGATTAATTCTCAAAAACCGCATTTGACGCATCCATTTGCAGGAAAATGACCATAATTAACTATGCCTGGTCATCGGTTCACCATATAGGAAAAGACACCCCAGAAGGGGTGCCTGGAATGGAATATGCAGTACCTATCTCCTCTTCGGATAGAGGAACCTCTTTATCTTCTGCGTGCTCGTCTTCTCGAACTCCTCCCTTTGAAGTTCGACAGAGTCGAGCCTGTTCTGACTCGAGAGCTCCTTGTTTATCCTGGCCCTGAGAGACTGGACATACTCCTCCATCGATTTCTCCGGGTCCTCTGGCTTGAGGTTCTTCCTGTACAGGTCAACGTTGAGCCTGATAAGTGCATGAAGGCCGCCATCCTGCCCGATAACAAGCGATTCATCGACGTATGGCATGTTGTTGATAACGGACTCGATCTGCTCCGGGTAGATGTTCTCTCCACTGGGGCCGAGGATCATGGTCTTTATCCTTCCCTTCAGCAGCAGATAGCCCTCCTTGCTGAAGTAGCCGAGATCGCCAGTTCTGAAGTAGCCATCCTCCGTGAAGGACTCTCTGTTCAGCTCATCGTTGTTGTAGTAGCCTGCAGTGACCTGAGGCCCCTTCACGACAATCTCACCGACCCCCTCCTCGTTCATGTCTATAAGCTTCATGTCCGCATCGGGATTCGGCTTTCCAACATACGGATAGCAGTGAGTCTTCGGACCGTTGCCTGCGATATGTGGACTTGTCTCTGTAAGACCATATCCAAGTGCATATGGGAAGTTCGCCAGAGTCAGGAATCTCATTACCTCCGGATCCAGTGCAGCGCCACCGATTCCGAAGAACTTCAGCTCTCCACCGAAGGCCTTCATCAACTTGGAGCCGATGAGCTTTGCAATGAGCTTCCTTGTCAGTCTGTTGCCGTAAAGCTTCTCGAACTTTCCTCCATTTGTTATAAGAGGTGCAACTGCATTTCTGTAGACCTTCTCTATGATCAGGGGAACAGTCATCATGACATTCGGCCTGACCTTCTGCAGTGCCGGAAGCAGAATCGATACAGCAACAGGTCTTCCGAGGAAGAAGATCTCGAAGCCGCTCATCAGGCACAGCAGGTGTCCGAGAGAGAACTCGTACACATGGCTCATGGGAAGAATCGAGAGCACTCTCCAGCCTGGCTTGGAGATGCAGTAGGCAAATACTGCCCTGTCTGCATTCCTGAGCAGGTTCATCTGTGTCAGCACGACACCCTTTGAAGCACCAGTGGTTCCGGATGTGTAGATGATAGAAGCGATATCCTTCTCTTCAAGCGGTATCTCGTGAAGCTTCTTCACATTGAACCTGATGTTCGTGATATCCCTTCCTGGAGCATTTTCAAATGTATACCTCGAGCCTATCTGCTCTGCTATCTCTGCTGGGATGTGGAAAAGGTCATCGACTCTGAAGACCATGAGCCTGTTCTCGAGTACATACTCCTGAACGGACTCGAACTGCTTCTTCTGTGCACAGATGGCCCTGCAGTTGCTGTCCTTCATCGCGACTATCGCTTCCCTGCTGGAAAAGCCGGGAAGAATAGGTACTGCGATGCCTCCAATGGAGGTCAGGCCAAGATAGAAGATCATCCACATCGGGCTGGACTCTGCAAAGATGCATACCCTGTCGCCCTTTTTCAATCCCAGCTCGATCAGGTACTGGCTTACAGCATGTACCTTTGCAGCGAGACGACGGTATGAAAAGGAAAGTTCATCCTCCTTTCCAAGCACTGTATAGGCCCTTCTATCGGAGTACTTCTCGCTTATTGCGTCGACGAAGTCCCTGAATGTGTACCTTCTGATGGTGGTCATTACAAGACCATCGTCCCTCTTTATTCTTTGGCAGGCTTCATTGCTGTAGTCAATACTGGCTCTTTCGCTCATACAATCGATCCCTCATACAACTGTCCACGTTCACATACAGTATAATCCATTTTGGGAAAAGAACTGAATGCAATATTGTTTACCAATTCAGGAGTATTGTTATTCTTCGAGATGTGCACGAAATAGACCTTCTTCCCCTCAAGTGGTATCGAGGAGAGGAACTCCATCGCCTGTGCATTCGACATGTGCCCCCTCTCTCCTCGTATCCTCTGCTGCAGATAGTACGGATAAGGCCCATTTTTAAGCATATCCTCATCGTAGTTGCTCTCAAGGAAGATGAGCGATGCCTCCTTTGCAAGGCTGCAGCTCTCTTCTGAGAAGGTGCCCGTGTCCGTCATGAGGAATATCTTCTCTTTGGAGCTGTGAACTATCTGGTAGCCACAGGAGCCGGCACTGTCATGGCTGGTCCTGAAGGGAGTCACAGTAAAGGGACCGCACTCCAGCTTGTCGCAGAAGGAAAAGAGTTCGATCTTCTCTTCATCGAGTCCTAGCCTCGATAG
>LVBC01000254.1 GCA_001604265.1 Spirochaetales bacterium Spiro_01 | reverse complement strand
GCCAAGCAGCAGAGCGACGAAACAGGGACTCATTATCTTCCTGACTATCGAGCCAGGAGTCCTCTTCTCCTCCCTGTCGGGCGGCAGAGTCATTCCAGCTCCCCAGGTCCAGAGTATTATGTCCCCGACGATGGTATAGAGGGCGACCATCAGGATTCCGACGGAGCCGAAGACCGCTTCGATGATAGGAATTCCCATGAATGCGGAGTTCGAGAACATCGTGCCGGCCCTGAAGAGATTCCTCTTCTCTCCCTCAAGGTGGCAGATATTGGCGATGAGGATGCCCAGTACATAGAGCAGAGCGAAGAAGAAGACTGCGACCACAAGGACTGATATGTAGCCCGAGACATCATTCTCTCTCACTGCCTTTATCATATTGACGAAGATGAGACAGGAGAGACAGACTCTTGCAACGAGCTTTGAAAGCGTGAGAAGTCCTCTCCTGTCAAGGACATTGGTCTTTACGCTCACTATTCCTATGACTGCATATATCACGAACAGAAGTATCTGGTTGCTGACTATACTGAAGTATTCCATGGCTATTTCGACTTTACGAATCTGTTTGTATGACAAAAGGCACACTCATGTAAAGATTATTCCCTAAATAGTACTTCTTGTATAAACTGATTGCCATGTTCTGTGGAAGTAGGGATGATGGACTTGAAAAGCTTCGTAGTGGTCTGAAGCTGTCTACCACTGAGCAGCTATCGCTCATCGCAGCACTCTCGTTTCCCGCAATCCTTGCCCAGCTATCGGGCATAATAATGTCCTATATTGATGCATCGATGGTCGGAAGGCTCGGAGCAGTCAACAGCGCATCCATCGGTCTCATGTCCTCTACCCTCTGGCTTTTCTGGGGAATCTCGAGGGCAGCGACCTCGGGCTTCTCGATCCAGATCGCACAGCTCATCGGAGCAAAGAGAGACAGCGAGGCGAGGAATACTGCAAAGCTCGGCCTCCTTTCGGCCCTGCTCCTCTCACTCGTCGTCACTGCAATCGGTCTTGCGATCAGCAGGGATCTTCCTATCTGGCTTGGAGCAGAGGGAGAGGTCGCAAGAGGTGCGACTACATACATATTCATATATATGCTTTCGATGCCCTTCTTCCAGATGATGGACAGCGCAACTGCATTCATCCAGGCATCTGGGAACATAAAGGTCCCCTCCACGCTCTCGGTCCTGATGTGCATCGAGGATGTGCTCTTCAACTTCTTCCTGATCTTCCCGACAAGAAAGATCGGCCCGATCACAGTCCCAGGTGCAGGACTCGGGGTTGCAGGAGCTGCGCTTGGAACTGCGCTATCGGTCCTGCTTACTGCACTGCTGCTGCTTCTCTACCTCTTCTTCGGCTCGAATAAGCTGAAGGCAAGAAGAGGTGAAAGGCTTGCAATCAGAAGACATGCACTTGCATCTGCACTGAAGATTGGAGTTCCAGTGCTGCTTGAGAGAACTGCGATGAATGGAGCACAGCTTGTCTGCACGAGCATAGTCGCACCTCTTGGAACGGTCGCAATTGCAGCAAACTCGTTTGCTCTTACAGCTGAGTCGCTCTGCTACATGCCGGGCTTCGGAATCAGGGAGGCTGCAGGCACGATAACAGGACAGAGCATAGGAGCCCAGAGGTACGACCTTGCCAGGCGCCTTGGCTGGATGTGCACCCTATTCGGCATGGCGGTCATGGGAATCAGCGGAGTGCTTCTCTTCATCTTCTGCCCTGCAATGCTTTCGCTTCTTACGACAGACCAGGCAGTAAGGGAGCTTGCAGTCCAGGCACTCAGGCTCGAGTGCTATGCAGAGCCCTTCTACGGCGCAAGCATAGTGGCCTGGGGTGTCTTCAGAGGGGCTGGCTTCGTGCTTGTTCCTACTCTTATGATATTCGTATCCATGTGGTTCATCAGGATACCGCTGATGCTCTTCTTTGCAGGGCGCTACGGACTTGGCGGCTTCTGGTTCGCCATGGGCCTCGAGCTCTGTGCAAGAGGTACCATATTCCTTATCATGCTTGCAGGAAGAAGGTGGCAGAGAAAGGCGATAGCCTGAAAGGAGATGAGATGGAAAGAAAGATAGTCTGGCCGGATGAGAAGGCCGTTGCAGTTGCACTCACATTCGACTTCACAGCAGAGGCGCTGAGAGAGTCCAGGGCCCTCTCAAAGGGCGGAAGGCTGGGCTTCTCGGATGCATCGAGAGGAGAGTACGGCCCTCATGAGGGGCTTGCAAGGTGCCTCATGATGCTTGAAGAGCTTGAACTCAGGGCGACCTTCTTCGTCCCTATCAGGACGATGGAGAAGTATCCGGAGTGCATCAGGGCGATCGTAGAGGGAGGTCATGAGCTTGCATACGAGGGAGAGAGGGCCGAATTCGACCTTGTCATCGACAGAGATGCAGAGGAGGAGAAGATGGCAAGAGCCGAAGAGCTTATCGAATCCTTCACAGGAAGAAGACCTGTCGGGCACAGGATGAGGGAGGTACAGAAGTACACTCCAGAGCTTCTTGCAAAGAGAGGCTACCTCTACTCCTCATCGCTCCACGACTGCGACTGGGCCTACCTGAACTGCGATAATATCGTCGAGCTTCCGACTGACATCATGATGGATGACAGCACCTACTTCTACTTCACATTCGCAGAGCCTGCGAACAGGTCGATGTACACCTGCCACGAGGTGATGGATGCCTGGAAGGATGAGTTCGATGCACTTTCAAAGGAGAGGGACAAGATAATGGTGCTGACACTGCATCCCCATATGATAGGAAGAGGAAGCAGGATCGCTGCACTGAAAAGGCTTCTTTCATACATGAAGGAAAACGGCGCCTGGATCGAGAACTGCGAGAGCATCGCACGCTATGTAAGGGAGCAGGCTGTATGAATATACCGGAAAACATGATCAACAGAGGCAGAAGGAGCGATATCCCCACCTGGCCAGATGGAAAGCGCATCGCGGTCCTCATCGCCTTCGATATCGATGCAGATACGATGTGGTACACACATGCAGATCACTTCAATGGCAGCATTTCGGACCTCTCCCGTGGCGTCTATGGCCCGAAGCAGGGAGTTCCAAGGATTCTCGACATGCTGGACAGACAGAAGATCAAGGCGACCTTCTTCGTTCCAGGTGTCGTTGCAGAGATGTATCCCGATATCGTCAAGGAGGTCGCACTTCGCGGCCATGAGATCGGCTACCACGGCTATCTGCATGAGGAGTCGACGAAGACGACCTATGAGGAGGAGAATGCCACGATGCTCAAGGCAGAGAAGATAATCCTCGATCTCACAGGGCAGCGCCTCAGGGGGCACAGGGGCCCGGGCGGAGTCTTCCATGACTACTCTCTTCGCCTCTTTGTCGAGCATGGCTACATCCATTCAAGCAACTTCAGGGATGCCGATGGCCCATTCATCCACAGAGAGAACGGAAAAAGAATTCCTGTCGTCGAGCTTCCAAAGGACTCTGTCTTCGATGACACAGCCTACGACTTCTACACGGAGACACCACCGGAGAGGTACGAGCTCAAGAGCCCGAGAGAGATGTACGAGATCTGGAAGGATGAGTTCGATGCACTTTCTTCAGAGGGAAGGATGATGAACTTCGTTCTGCATCCTCAGTTCTTCGGAAGAGCAAGCAGGGTCAGGATGCTCTCGGACCTCATAGACTACATGAGAGAGAACGGGGCCTGGTTTGCGACGAATGCAGAGTGCGCAGAGTATGTCCTGAAGCAGAATGGAATGCTCTAGAACAAAAGGAGCCAAGGCGTCAGCCCTGGCTCTCATTTTCTATAGTACCTTGTTGAGGAAGTCCTTGGTCCTTTCGGTCTTCGGATGTGCGAAGAATTCATCTGGCTTCTGGTCCTCGAGTATCAGGCCACCATCCACGAAGCAGATCCTGTCGCTTACCTCTCTGGCAAAGCCCATCTCGTGAGTCACGAGGCACATCGTGATTCCGGTGTGCGCAAGGCTCTGGATTACCTCGAGTACCTCCTTGACCATCTCAGGGTCGAGTGCGCTGGTCGGCTCATCGAAGAGCATGATCTTCGGCTCCATTGCGAGTGCCCTTGCAATTGCGATTCTCTGCTTCTGTCCACCGGAAAGGGTTCCAGGGAAGGCAAGTGCCTTGTCGACAAGGCCTACCCTCTTCAAGAGCTTCATCGCCCTCTCCTCGGCCTCATCCTTGGAAAGCTTCAGCACTTTTATCGGAGCATAGGTCATGTTGCCCATGACTGTCATGTGCGGAAAGAGGTTGAAGTGCTGGAATACCATTCCGATATTCTTTCTGACAGCCTGGATATCGACCTTTGGAAGTGTTATATCCTTTCCTTCGATGAAAACCTGCCCCTTGGTAGGTCTTTCAAGGAGATTTATGCTTCTTAGAATCGTCGACTTTCCGGAGCCGGAGGGTCCTATGAGAGTGACGACCTGTCCCTTCTCCACATGGAGATTCACACCCTTGAGTACTTCGAGCTTGCCGAAGTTCTTGTATAAGTTCCTAAGTTCTATCACTTCTGTTCACCCACTTTTCGACTCTGCTGGCAAAGTAGCTGAGTATCATTACGAAGACGTAGTAGACTGCAGCTACGATGAGATATGGTTCGAAGAATCTGTAGCTCATTACAGTAATCTGGTCGGCAGCTCTCAGAAGCTCTACTGCACCGATGTACGAGAGCTGTGAGGACTCCTTCAGGACTGCGATCGCCTCGTTGACGAGAGATGGCAGGATGTGCTTGAAGGCCTGCGGTATGATGATATCCTTCATCATTCCGGTATAGGAAACGCCGAGCGACTTTGCTGCCTCGTACTGCCCCTTGTCGATTGCCTGGATACCGCCACGGAATATCTCGGAGATGTATGCGGCGGAGTTCAGCGAGAATGTTATGATACCGGACTGGGTAGCAGTGAATGTGAGGCCGAAGAGATTCGGCAGACCGAAATGGATGATGCACAGCTGTACGAGTAGAGGAGTTCCTCTGAATACGGATGTGTAGATACGTCCGAACCACTGGAATGGCTTGAACTTTGAAAGCTTCATCAGCGAAAGGAGCACGCCGAGTATGAAACCGCATACTACACAGATGAAGGTAACATACAGCGTAAGCTTTGCGCCAACGACGAAATAATGCCTATAAGGCCATACGACTTCGAATTTTAGACCCACGATGGAAATCCTTGCCTGTTATTGTTGTGTGCTATGCACTTTTCTAGTTTATACCACAGAAAGACGGTTTTCG
>LVBC01000253.1 GCA_001604265.1 Spirochaetales bacterium Spiro_01 | reverse complement strand
TGCTCGGGAAGAATGGTGCAGGAAAGAGCAGACTGCTCAGGACAATCAAGGGACTTCAGAAGCAGACAAGTGGAAGAATAATGGTCTCAGGGAAGGATATGTCCAGAAAAAAGAGCGATAGACTTCGTTCTGTTGCACTCGTCTTCCAGGATGCCGACCTTCAGATAGTCGGAGAGACCGTCTACAGGGACTGCGCCTTCGGACCTGAGAACCTGGGACTTTCAAGGGACGAGATCGAAGCGCGCTGCACTGCTGTGCTTGCCCTGATGGGCCTTCAGGAGAAGAGAGACCAGAGGGCCTCTACCCTCTCAGGAGGTGAGAAGAGGCGACTTGCGATTGCTGGTGTTCTTGCGATGCACCCGGATCTCATAATGCTCGACGAGCCCTTTGCAAACCTCGACTATCCATCCACGCTGACTGTCATGCAGGCAATACTCAACCTGAGGGACAGAGGGAATACTATACTCCTTGTAACACATGAGGCCGAGAAGTTTCTCTCTCACGCAGACCGCTGTCTGATAATGGACGCAGGAAGACTGGTATACGATGGAGATGCAAGAGATTCGATAGAAAGCATCAGAAGAGCGGATGTCTACATACCCGACCTTCCCTTCGAGGAGCTGACATGGCTCAGGCAGTGATCTTCCATGCAAGGTGCAGAGATGGTCTCCTCTATCGTCTCCACCCCGCACTCAAGTTCCTCCTGCTTCTGACGGTCTCGATAGCAGGAGGATTCCTTCCTCTCTCGTTTCTTGCAGTCATATCCGTGCTTCTGTTGGTCGCTGCACTTGCGATAAGGCTTCCCTTCTCTCTGATGAAGCACAGCATGGCTTTCTTCATCCTTCTTGCGCTTCTCATCTTCATCACAGAGTACTGGGACAAGGGGGATGTGCTGCTCTCACTTGCACCTGTCCTCAGATTCTCCAATGTGCTGCTCGGTTCCCTGATACTCACGGACACTACGATGCCGAGCGACATGGCAAGAGGCCTTGGGAGCTTTCTTTCTCCAGTAGCAGGAAGATATGCCTGGAAGTTCGCAGCTGCAATCGAGCTTACGATGGCGATGCTTCCCCTCATCACAGATACGGTCCTTGGAGTATATGAAGCCAGGATATCGCGAGGTGAAAGATTCTCCAATCATCCCATCAGAAGTCTTGTCGGGTTCTCTTCAACGACGATATCCACACTGCTGGACAGAGTATCGGAGTACGCCGATGCACTTTCATCAAGAGAATATGACAATACCAGAAAAAGGAGACTCTACAGAGGGTTCCACGCTGAAGAGCTGTTTGCAGTTCTTCTCATCCTTCTTCTGGTCGGAGCTGCAATATGGAAAAGAACAGTTTGAGAAGGAAGCACAGAGGCCAGAGGGTCGACAGGAATCAGAGTGATGAAATCTGCAGAAGAATAGTGGAGCTTGAGGCCTTCAGAAAGGCTGAGAAGGTACTGGTCTACTCTCCTCTTCACGATGAGATCGACATCGTTCCACTGCTCGAAGAGAACAAGAAGTTCTACTTCCCAAAGCTTGAAGATGGCAGGATGGTCTTTACGCTCTACACAGGAGTTACAGTGATCGGGAGCTATGGGCTTGACAATGCTACAGGACCGGTTCTCGAGAACTTCGATAATGCAATTGCGATCGTTCCAGGTCTCTCATTCGACGCTGAATGCTACCGCCTCGGTCGCGGTGGAGGCTTCTACGACAGGTTTCTGCAATCTCATCCGGAGCTTTTCACGATCGGAGTACAGACGGAGGAGAATCTGGAAAGCATCCTTCCTCATGACAGCTGGGATGTCAGAATGAAGTGCGTCCTGACAGAAAAGTCAGTTTTCGTATCTTGAGAACTCC
>LVBC01000252.1 GCA_001604265.1 Spirochaetales bacterium Spiro_01 | reverse complement strand
CGGGGTGGAATCATAGTTTTTTCCGAATAAAATTCACGATATTCAGGCAAAAAGTGTCGATTTTAGTGGTTTTTGTTGACTAAAACAACTAATTTGGTCAAATAATGAGATATGCCAAGGACATACAGCGAAGTTGAGAGAGAGAATATAAGAAGAAGCCTATTGAAAGTAGGTGGGGAGTGCCTTGACGAGCTGGGAGTTGCCAGGACGACTGTCGACTACCTTGTCGGCAGAGTGCACATTCCCAAAGGAAGCTTCTATCTCTTCTTCTCCTGCAAGGAGGAGCTCTTCCTCGAGCTCCTTGACGACTTCATAACGGAGATGGACGATGTCATGATGGACCGCCTGCAGGAGCTTGACGAGAACCTCATCGTCAACTCCCTGACAGAGGTCTTCACGCTCTTCTTCGAGGATGTCTCTGATAGGGGAATATACCGGTTCTTCGAGGAGGAGAACTATACGATCATCGCAAGAAGGTTCGAGAAGGGCAGGATCGACAGGGAAATAGAAAAGCTCAGGGAACTTGTCAGGAGAATCCTCGAGCTCTTCCTCATAGACAACAGGGAGGATATAGAGGCCTTCTTCGATGCCCTGATGCTGCTTGTGAGGTCCCTTTCGGTTGCAGAGAGGAGGGATATGAGGACGATGCGTCTCATATTGAGAGGCCTCGTCCTCCAGCTTGTAGAGTAGCTACTCGTCCGACTCCTCTCCGTCGTCATTCTCCAGCTTCTCTATTATCGTCTCCACGATCTTCTTGTCCTGGACCTTCGTGACATCTATCTTCAGACCCTTCGTGTTCACTGTGAAGGTCTGTCCATCCTCGGGAATGGTGTGGAGGCAGGAGTAGACCATGCCGCCGACCGTATCGAAGTCCCCATTGGTGTCGATCTCGATATCGAGCTCCTTTTCAAGCTCGTCGATCGGCAGACTTCCCAGGCACTTCCACCTGTTGTCCCCGATCTTCTCGATCTCGGGAGCCTCGGCCTCGTCGAACTCGTCGTAGATGTTGCCTACGATCTCCTCGAGAAGGTCCTCCAGCGTCACGATGCCACAGGTCTCGCCATACTCGTCGATGACGATTGCGATATGCACCTTCTTCTTCTGCATGTCGGAAAAGAGCTGGTCTGCCTTTATCGACTCCGGAACGAAGTAGGCCGGTCGGAGCATCTCTGAAAGCTTTCTGCCGCCCGATTCTCTGTAGTTCAGGAGGAAGTCCCTTGCATTGAGTATGCCGACTACCTCGTTCAGATCGTCGTTCTTTATGACAGGGAAGCGGCTCTTGCCGGTCTTCTTTATCAGCATTAGTATCTCATCCTCATTTGCATCGATATTGATGTAGATGACGTCTGCTGCCCTTGTCATGATGTCGTCGACTGCGATGTCGTTGAATTCGAAGATGTTCTGTATCATCTCCTTCTCATCCGATTCTATCGTTCCGGTCTCCTCTCCGGCATCCACCATCTGCCTGATATCGTCCTCGGTCACATCGTCATCGATGTTGGTCCTGAGGTGGAGAATCCTGAGAATGAGGGCTGTGAGGCTGTCCGTGAGAAGGAGGGCAGGAGCAAAGAGGGCAGAGAGAAGTCCGATGAGTCCTACAGAGTGCTTGAGAATCCCATATGGCTTCTGCTGTGCAATCCTCCTGGGAAGCAGTTTTCCGAAGACTGCTGTCACCAGAGTGAAGACAAGCACGATGATGACCATCGAGATTGCAGATACAGCAGTACCGGAGAGAAATGGTAGAGCCTTCGAAAGTGGGGAAGCGAGGTACTTCGTGAAGGAGAAGACTGCTATCGCAGCACCGAGATAGCCTGCAAGGTCAGTGCCGATCTTGAGCGAGCGGGCGATTCCTGTGGGGTCCTCCGTGATGGCAATGAGCCTGTTGGCCTTCTCTTCTCCAGCCTCCGCATAGGCCTTCAGAGTGGTCTCGCTGACCTCTCCGATCGCCACCTCGAGCGCTGTGAAATAGAAGTTGATGAGCAGAATTGCAAGCTGGATGAGAATATCCTTTGTGAGTGTGTTCATGGGATGCTCCTTGCAATTCTGCTGTCGAAGATAGGTTCTTCAAGAACATCCATTCCAGGTCGAGGAGTACTACTGTAAGGGTCCTCGATTGTGTTTCTAGAGCCAGGGCCGTCGTCCAAGTTCATTATTCCTTTGCATTTAAATGCGATTGATATATCTTTATCATTCTATGACGCACTGGCCATAGCGGTCAAGAACAACCTCGCTCAGGAGCACTAAAATCGTTTTTTGTCCTTGATGTGCTACCTTCTCATGCTATAATATCCCCATAAGACCAATTTTGGAGGTATCGCTTATATGGATATTCAGGAACTGAACAAGATGAGCCCACTTCGCGTTTTCGACAAGGCAATCAACGGAGGTCTGGGCAAAGGCAACCTTGGTGTCATCGTCTCCCGCCACGGTGTTGGCAAGACAGCATGTCTGGTACACCTTGCTACCGACAAGCTCATGAGGAACGAGAATGTCATTCATGTCTCCTTCTCCGGAAACGTAGAGCATGTAATGAACTGGTATAAGGAAGTTTTCAGGGAGATCTCAGAGGTACAGTCCCTCGACGATGCCCACGAAGTATATGCCCAGATTCTGGCCAAGAGAGTCGTCATGAACTTCTCCCAGGACCAGAACTCAGTCGAGAAGATTCTCGCATCTCTCAAGGCCCTCATTCTGCAGGGAGGCTTCAAGGCAGATACCATCCTCTTCGATGGCTACAAGCTCACAGTCGCAGAGACTGAGGATATCGAGAAGATCAGGGCCTTTGCCAAGGAGATGAACCTCGAAGTCTGGTTCAGCGTATCCCCAGTAAGACCTGATGTCGTATATGACGAGTACGGTGTTCCAAACACCCTCGAGAAGTACGTCGATCTTGTCGACGTTCTGGTAGGTCTCAAGTACGACGATGATATCGACAAGGTAATCATGACAGTCGTAAGAGCCCATGGCGAGAGAGTCGAGAAGCCTATGAAGGTAAGACTCGATCCGAAGACAATGTTGATTTCCAAGTAATCGATACAGATTGGTCGAATGCGCAGCAGCGCAAAGAGATGGAAAGACCCGGCAGTGCGTCGGGTCTTTCTCTATTCTATTCCACCAGGATCACGACAGTTGCAGTTATCGCATCACCATCTCCAAGCTCTGAAAAGAGGTGCTCTGCCGTCTTTGCCTTGACCGAGACATCTCCAATGTCGATTCCAAGCAGGGAGGCAAGGCTTGCTCTTATGGAGTCGATGTGCTTTCTGAGGTGTGGCCTTTCCAGGACTATCGTGCTGTCGACATTCACTATCCTGTGATTGAAATCCTCCAGAACGATACCAAGAAGCCTTTTAGAGTCCGCATCCTTCCATCTCATGTCGGAGGGAGGGAAGTGGGAACCGATATCTCCCTTTGCATCCACTCCGAGAAGCGCATCTATGAGTGCGTGGAGCAGCACATCCCCATCGCTGTGGCCATCCTCTCCCTTTTCGGAGGGAATCTGGATGCCACCGAGCATCAGGGCCCTGCCAGGGACCATTCTGTGGACATCCCACCCCTGGCCGATTCTCACTGCTTCTCTCCCTTGGCCTCGAGATACTCCTTTGCCTTCCTTTCGGCATCGGGTACATCTGAGGCGTATGTGACCTTTATGTTCCTCTCATCGCCCGGTGTGATCTTCGTCGAGTATCCTGCCAGTGCGTAGAGCTCTGCATCATCCGTTGCGAAGATGGAGGAGTATCTCCTGTGGGCATCGAGGATCTTCGAAAACTCGAAGATCTGCGGGGTCTGGACCCTGTACAGTCCCTCCCTTTCGACGCACTCCGTGATAAGGCCCTTGCCATCGACCCTCCTGACGGAGTCGGTCAGTGGAAGGCCGGGAAGTGCTCCCGAGAATTCGACTGCATCAGCAAGGATTGCCTGTATGAGCTTTCTGGAGACGTATGGTCTTGCTCCATCCTGGATTGCAACATATCTGAAATCATCGTACCTTGAAAGCTCTTCGAGAGCCTTCCTGACAGAGGACTGCCTTGAGGGACCACCTACGACGAATGTGAATGGAATACCCTTATTTGGAAGCTCCTCGAGGGCGGCCTTCGCATCCTCGACATAACCATCGGCACAGGTGACGACAACTCTCTTGAGGCCCTTTACCGACAGAAAGGGGAGTGCAGCATGATAGAGAACCGAATGCTGGTCGAGCTTCAGGAACTCCTTCTTGACCGTCTCAGTATTCTTGAGAGAGGACGAAAAACGCAGCGAAGATCCCGCTGCGGTGATAACCAGAGAAAATGTGCTGTCTGCCATCTATTTCTTTTCCAGCCTTGATAGGATCATTGTAGAGATTTCATCTCGGTCCTTTTCCATTGCCATGGAAGCTTCGTCGATGAGTAACCCTAGAGCATTATCATATAGCTTTCTTTCGTGTATTGGCAATTCCTTGATCTTCGATCTGTAGTAAAGAGTCTGTACAACGCGGGCGATGTTGACTATCTTTCCGGTCTTCATCAGATCGACATTGCGCTGATACCTCAGCTTCCAGTCGGCAGGTCCGAGCTCCGGCTTTCCGGAGATCGTATCGATGGCCTTTCTTGCTTCCTCGGCGCTTACTAGAGATCTGACTCCGAGCTCGACTGCAGAGGATACAGGAATCATCAGTGTCATCTCGTTGTTCTCAAGGTAGATTTCATAATATCGCGCTACGCCATTCTCCCTCTGTTTTTCCTTGATGCCCTTGATGATACCAAGACCCTGCTGCGGATAGACAACAGGCTGACCGACCTCAAATATGATTTCCGGAAGCTGACTCATGCTCCCATT
>LVBC01000251.1 GCA_001604265.1 Spirochaetales bacterium Spiro_01 | reverse complement strand
ATACTCCCCGAAGCTTGCCTGCCCACTTTCCAACATGGAGGTGAACCTCGGTGGCTACCAGGATGTCGACGATCCTGCAGTTACAGTCCGCTTCAAGGCAGATGGAGAGGAGAACACCTACTTCCTCGCATGGACTACAACCCCATGGACACTCCCTTCCAACCAGGCCCTGATCGTAGGTCCGGATATCGACTACGTCAAGGTAAGGGACGACGAGGGTGGCGAATACTACTACCTGGCAAAGGAGCTCATCAGAAAGTACTACAAGGATGGAAAGGGCTGCACGATCGTTGCCGAGATGAAGGGCACAGAGCTCAAGGGAAAGACCTATGAGCCACTCTTCCCATACTTTGCAGAGCACAAGAAGCTCGGTTCCTTCCAGGTCATCACAGCAGACTACGTTACCACGACCGATGGCTGCGGTATCGTCCACTGTGCATCCGGCTTCGGTGAGGATGACTACAAGGCACTCAAGCCTCTCAATCTTCCAGTCGTCTGTCCTATCGACGACGAGTGCTGCTTCACGGACGAGGTTCCAGACTTCAAGGGACTCTTCGTGAAGGATGCAGATCCACTCGTGATCAAGTATCTCAAGGAGAAGGGCCTTCTGGTGAAGAAGGAGATGTACAGACATGCATATCCATTCTGCTGGAGAACTCACGCACCTCTGATCTACAGGGCAATGAGCTGCTGGTTCGTCGACGTTCCGAAGATCAAGGAGGAGATGCTGAAGTGCAATGACCAGATCAACTGGGTTCCTGGCCACATCAAGTACGGCCGCTTCGGCAAGTGGTTGGAGGGTGCTCGCGAGTGGGCAATCTCCCGCAAT
Source organism: Spirochaetales bacterium Spiro_01 (assembly GCA_001604265.1). Lineage (GTDB taxonomy): Bacteria > Spirochaetota > Spirochaetia > Sphaerochaetales > Sphaerochaetaceae > Bullifex. The sequence continues at coordinate 2,021 of LVBC01000251.1, read as the reverse complement.
AGATTCTGGGGCAACCCGATTCCGGTCTGGAAGTGCGATGGCTCCGACTATGTAGAGGTCATCGGCTCCGTTGCAGAGCTCGAGGCCAAGTGCGGCCACAAGGTCGACGACCTTCACAAGGAGTATGTCGACGAGCTTACCTGGCCATCTCCGGATGGAAAGGGTACCATGAGAAGGATTCCCGATGTCCTGGACTGCTGGTTCGAGTCGGGCTCCATGCCATATGCCCAGATGCACTATCCGTTCGAGAACAAGGAGAGGTTCGAGAACAACTTCCCTGCAGACTTCATCAACGAAGGCCTCGATCAGACCAGAGGATGGTTCTATACACTTACCATCATCGCAGCAATCCTCTTCGACAAGCCATGCTTCAAGAACTGTGTCGTATCCGGCATCGTCCTTGCCGAGGATGGCAGGAAGATGTCCAAGAGCCTGAGAAACTATACAGACCCGATGGATGTCGTCAAGCAGTACGGCGCAGATGCTACCAGAGTTGCACTTCTCAACTCGGGTGTCGTAAGGGCAGAAGACCTGAAGTTCAGCGACAACACTGTGAATGAGGCGATCAAGAGTCTTCTGCTTCCTATCTGGAATGCATACTCCTTCTTCGTCACATATGCGAACATCGATGGCTATGAGCCGAGCGAGACTGCATTCAGGGATCTCAGGAACCCTATGGACAAGTGGATCATCTCCGCATCCAACCGCCTCGTATCCGAGGTCGAGGCAGCCTTCGACTCCTATGATGTACAGGGTGTCTGCACAGCCCTCATCTCCTTCGTCGATGACCTCAACAACTGGTACATCCGCCGCTCCAGGAGAAGATTCTGGAAGAGCGAGAACGATGGTGACAAGAAGCAGGCCTACGATACTCTCTACAAGGTCCTGCTTACATATGCAAAGGTCGCTGCTCCGATCATCCCATTCGTCACCGAGGAGATCTACCAGAACCTCAGGAGCGAGGAGATGCCGGAGTCGGTACACCTCTGCTCCTGGCCAGTTGCCGGCGAGAGGGACATGGCACTCGAGAACCAGATGAGCGTCATCATGAAGGCCGTTGCACTTGGAAGAAGCCTCAGGGCCAACTCCAAGATCAAGGTAAGACAGCCACTCTCGAAGTATGTCATCGTCGACCGTCTCGAGGAGCACAGAAGGATTCTCAAGGAGAATATCGACATCATCCGCGAGGAGCTGAACGTCAAGAGCGTCTCTCTCCAGGCCGATGAGTCCGAGCTGGTAAGCTACTCTGCAAAGGCCAACTTCAAGGTCCTTGGCAAGAAGCTCGGCAAGAACATGAAGGAGGTAGCTGCAAAGATCCAGGAGTTCAAGTCGGCTCAGATCGCGCAGATCCTCGACAACATCAAGGCCAAGGTCGGCTACTCGGAGGGTGAGATCGAGATCGGAGAGGACGATATCGTAGTCCAGAGATCCGAGGCCGAGAACGTCAAGGTCCTCAACGAGGGCGACATGACGGTCGGCTACGATACCGAGATCACTCCAGAGCTTACAGCCGAGGGTATCGCAAGAGACGTCGTACGTCTTGTACAGACTACAAGAAAGGAGATCGGACTCGAGGTCGCTGACCACATCAACCTCACAGTCTACGGCTCCGAGCTCGTCAACAGCTCTGTCGAGAAGTTCAGGGAGTACATCTCCGGAGAGACTCTCGCAGATTCGCTTGTCATTGCCGAGAACGACGGCGTTAAGGGCGAGGCTGGAGACGAAGAGGTCACAGTTACAGTCGTAAAGGCGTGAAGATGAGAAGAGTCCTCCTCTATTGCACGATACTGCTTCTCCTTACGAGCTGTGTCCACCACAGCCCGTACAGGGAGGAGTATTATTTCCAGGCAATGGGCGAGGACTCCGAGATCGTATTCACTGCCGATACTGACAGGATGAAGGCCGGTGGTTATCTCATCGGCTTTGACGATCCACTGCTTTCAGAGCTTGCAGAGCGAAGCGAGAGAGTGAGTGCCGCCTTCTATACCGAGAGCAGGGAGTATCCCGCTCCAATGGACTCC
>LVBC01000250.1 GCA_001604265.1 Spirochaetales bacterium Spiro_01 | reverse complement strand
GGTGATAGAGCCATACAGGAAGAACAGGGATGAAAAGACGATCGTCGAAATGGACAGGAACGACTACCTCTCATTCTCGGAGGTAAAGCCTGCATTCCCGACACTCGTAAGGTCCTCTATAATCGGCACTATCGTAGGTGCCATTCCTGGAACCGGTACAGGTCTTGCCTCCTTCGTCAGCTATGATATGGCCAGGAAGAACAGCAAGAGGAAGGAGAACTTCGGAAAGGGCGAGCTTGAAGGCATCGCAGCCTCCGAGTCCGCAAACAATGCAGTCACAGCAGGCGCTCTGATCCCGCTCTTCACTCTGGGTATCCCAGGCTCGCCTTCGGCTGCAGTCCTCATCGGAGCATTCATGATCCACGGCATGCAGGTAGGACCATCCCTCTTCTCGGATCAGGGGCCGCTCGTATATGCAGTAATGGTCGGCATGATAGTTGCCAACATCTTCATGTTCCTCGAAGGAAAGTACCTTTCAAAGTGGTTCGCCATGATCACGAAAGTACCTGATACAGTACTGGCACCGGTTCTCCTGGTCCTCTGCTCGGCAGGTGCATTCTCTGTCAACAACTCCGTCTTCGATATCGGTCTCTTTCTCGTCTGCGGTGTCACTTCGTACATCATCGGACGCCTCGGCTTCCCGATCATGCCGATATCGCTCGGCTACGTCCTCGGACCTCTGGCAGAGTTCAACCTCAGAAGGGCACTGGTCCTCTCGGAGGGCAGCTGGACGATCTTCGTTACAAGGCCGATTTCGCTGTTCTTCATCATAATCACTGTCGTATCGCTGGTTGCAACCCAGGATAGTTGCAAGAATGCCATCAAGAGGCTGTTCAGGAGAGGAAAAGCATGAGAGCAATAATGCTGATGTTCGATACACTGAATCTGAGGATGCTATCCAGCTATGGATGTCCCTGGACAGTGACACCGAACTTCAAGAGACTTGCTGAAAAGACCATCACCTTCGACAACTGCTATGCTGGTTCCCTGCCATGCATGCCTGCCCGCCGCGAGCTGCATACCGGACGATACAACTTCCTGCACTGCGCATGGGGTCCAGTACAGCCGTATGACGATTCGATTCCTGAGATGCTGAAGAGTGCCGGGGTCTACACCCATATGATCTCCGACCACCAGCACTACTGGGAGGATGGCGGAGCTACCTATCACCACAGGTACAACACCTGGGAGATAGTGAGAGGGCAGGAGGCTGACAGGTGGAAGGGACAAGTGAAGGATCCCGAGTTCCCGGAGCATCTGGGAAGGATGTGGAGGCAGGATGTCGTCAACAGAAGCTACATAACCTCGGCAGACAAGCAGCCACTTGCACAGGTCTTCCAGCTGGGTCTCGAATTCCTTGAAAAGAACAAGGACGAGGACAACTGGTTCCTGCACTGGGAGTGCTTCGATCCGCACGAGCCATTCTTCGTTGCAGACGAGAAGTACAAGAAGCTCTATCCCGATGACTACAAGGGACCTCAGTTCGACTGGCCCGACTACAAGATGGTAAGTGAGGAGCCGGCAGCAGTGGAGCACTGCCGCCACCAGTACATGGCACTCCTTTCGATGTGCGACGAGTACCTCGGGAAGCTGCTCGACTACATGGACGAAAACGACATGTGGAAGGATACAGCACTTATCGTCAACACTGACCACGGCTTCCTGCTTGCAGAGCATGACATGTGGGGAAAGAGTGCGCACCCCTGGTACAACGAGATATCCCACATACCTCTTTTTATCTGGGATCCTACGATCGGCATAAAGGGAGAGAGAAGAAGCGGACTGTGCCAGAATATCGATGTGGCAGTTACACTTCTCGAGATGTTCGGTCTTGAACCGACCAGGGATATGAAGGGAAGGGATATCCGTCCGATGATGAGAAAGGACGAGAAGTTCCACGACTATGTTCTCTTCGGCCTGCATGGCGGACACGTGAACATCACAGATGGGACCTACGTCTACATGAGGGCACCTGTTGGAAGGAACGAAGTGTACAACTACACTCTGATGCCTATGCACATGAGATGCCTGTACTCTGTAGAGGAGATGAAGAGTGCAACTCTGCATCCCGGCTTCGATTTCACCAAGGGCGTTCCTCTTCTCAAGATTGCATCTGTCGAGGACAAGACCGGTGATACGACTCCGAAGCATGCAATGCGCACAATGCTCTTCGACCTCAGGACCGATCCTGGCCAGGAGCATCCTATCGACGATCCAGAAGTCGAGGAGAGGATGTGCAAGGCCATGATAAGGCTGATGAAGGAGAACGATGCTCCAGAAGAGCAGTACACAAGACTGGGATTCGAAATCCCATCATGAATGAAACAGAGCGTGGCTTTGAAATGGGCCACGCTCTGTTACTTAGTTTGCTGAATCTGGATTCCAGAACTGGAAAACACCATTGATATAGGCTCTCTCGATACCCCATATGAAGGCTCATAGCATGCGCTGCAATCGTAGTTGCCGATCTTCTCTCAGATAGGATTGTTGTATACGCGTTTGATGCCATGACATAGTCTTCTCCATTCAGAGCAGTTGCTATGATAAGTCGCATTTGATGGCAAGAAACTCTCCATCTTCGACGTTTATGTTATCCTATTTCACAGGAGCCTTGGAAACATTCTCCTTGTAGATGGTCTTCCAGTCGTCCTTCATCGAGATTACAGTTATTCCCTTCTTCTCGTAGGACTCTCTCTTCTTTGCATTTGCTTCGCTTCCATACTCTCTTGTGCTGTCATCTGCAAGTATCATGAAGGCTGCGCTTCTGTACTTGTTGTCAAAGATGGTGTAGATTTCCATGGCTTCGTCTCCTGAGGAGTTTCCGAAGGCGAGAACTGGCTGTTTGCCGATTTCGCGCACGATGGAATCGACCTTGCTTGTCTTTGCATTCTCACCATAGTAGTTGCCGTCGAAGACGATCCTGTCACCGTTCTTGAAGGTATAGTCGGCGTCCGGAGTATCCTTCTGTCCAGTTGCCTCATAGCCGTACTCTGTTCCGATCACATGGGAGTATGGGATGTCGAGGTAGTCCTCGATCAGGAAGCGGACGACATTCCTTTCGGTTGCAGTCACGATGTAGATGTCGAAGTCGTTCTCCTTGAGTGCAGAGAATACCTCGAGCATAGGCAGGTAGTAGGCTTCTCCTCTCTTGAGGTTCGTAAAGCCATCGGCAGGTGTCTCTCTGAATGTGCGGACTACTGTCCTGAGCTCTTCCATGGTCATTCCCTTGTATGCGACTGCACCTGCAGTGGCCTGCCTGGTGCTCATCCCACTTGGCTTCTCACCCCAGGCAGAATCGATGATCTCCCTTGCGACCTTCTTCGTCTCCTCGTCTACATTGGGAGAGGAGAGTGCATAGTCTGCAAATACCATATATTCGAAGCACCAGGGGCAGGTCTCGCAGAGCAGTGTGCCATCGAGGTCGAAGACGGCAACTCTATCTGCTACAGGAATGAAATCGGGTGAACCTGGGTCGGTCACGCTTTTAAGATAATCATTGAAGCTTCTTGCTGCCTCAGAGTCCTCTGTCCAATAGAGGGATACTGAACTGACAGGTGTTGATTCCTTGGTGCTGGTACAGCCAGCAAGCAGCAGCAGGGACAGTACGATCAATATGATGATTGATTTTTTCATGGTTTCTCTCCA
>LVBC01000249.1 GCA_001604265.1 Spirochaetales bacterium Spiro_01 | reverse complement strand
TTGCTCTCCTGGCCCTGAAATATCGACTCTCTATTATCAGAGGTTTTTCTTCTCTATATCCTTGAAGTACCTGTAGGTCGAGACCTTCAACTCGTCGCAGGCAGCCTCGTCGCAGACCACAATTGCCCTTGGATGCATCTGGATTGCAGAGCAGGTCCACTTCTGGCTCACAGAGCCCTCGATCGTCTCGGCCATCGCTCTTGCCTTGCTGTGCCCGTTTATCAGGATGAGGACCTCGCGGGCATCCATTACAGTGCCGACACCTACTGTGAGGGCCCTCTCAGGTACCTTGTTCGGGTCTCCACCGAAGAATCTGGAGTTCACGAGCCTCGTATCCCAGGTAAGGCTCTTGACCCTTGTCCTTGAGGCAAGGGAGGAGAATGGCTCATTGAATGCGATGTGTCCATCGACACCGATTCCGCCCATGAAGAGGTCGATACCGCCGTAGGATGCGATCTTCTCCTCGTACCTTCTGCACTCTGCCTCCAGGTCGGGAGCGTTGCCATCCAGAATGTTTATGTTCTCCCTTGGAATGTCGATATGGTCGAAGAGGTTGTTGTGCATGAAGGACCAGTAGGACTCCGGGTGCTCCTTTGGAAGTCCGACATACTCATCCATGTTGAATGTGACGACATTCCTGAATGAGATCTCGCCCTTCTCGTAGAGCCTGATCAATTCAAGGTAGGTCCCTATAGGTGATGAACCGGTAGGAAGACCGAGAATGAATGGTCTTTTTGCACCACTTTCAAAGTGTGCCTTCATCATGGCCGCGATATGATCTGCAGCCCACTTCGACATCCTGTCATAGTTGCTTTCGATGATAAGTCTCATTGCTTACTCCCAACTTCAGATTCTAACCCCTGCAATGTCACAATTCAAGAAGAGCGACTGCCATCCACCTTCACTGTCGTTACGCAGATGCCACCGTGACCGAAATCGATGACTCCGGCCCTTCCTGCCCTGCTATAGAAGCCGACGATCTTTCCACAGGAGACGTAGGCTCCTATCATCAGAGGATATTTTGCAGGGCGCTCATCCTCGGGGCCGAGCAGCTCGAAGTCGAAGCGGGGGCAGAACCTCTGGACGATGTCGCCTTTATCCATCTGGGAGAGTATGAGCTTCTTCCACTCCTCCTCAGGTGTATCCATACCGGAGTAGACACCATGGGAGCCGAAGTCATCCTCCGGCTTTATGATCCACGCATCCTTGTTATCGAGTATCTCGGCAAGAAGCTCGGGAGAAATGGTATCCTTCTTAAGTCTGTAGGTCTGTGGGATGTGCTTTTCGATGAAGGCTATCTCCTCCCTGTCGAGGAAGGCCCAGGTGCGCCTGTCGTGGAGAGCAACACTGCTCGTCTTCGAATGGACGAGCGATGTCCTGAAGTGGCCCATTAGCACGACAGCATTGTGCTCAACTGCCTCTATAAGACCTCTGCAGTCCTCAAGATGCTCCAGGATGACACTTGTAACGGCCCTTCTGTAGATTCCGTTGACGACTCTGCCATCCGTCCTGTCTACAAGGTTCTTCCCATCGAATACAAGGTCTCTGATATCTGTAAAGCGCGCCTCGATACCTCTCTGGCGGAAGGCGGCAAGGAAGCGGTCGAAGTCGCTCATCACACCCTCCTCCCTCCAGTCCGTTATTGAAAAGAGAGGATTCTCGACTGCGATCGAGGAGGAGCGGTATGTCCTGATGAGATTCTCTGCGATGCTTCCGATCACATCGAAGGGGTGCATTCCGTTCCTCTCGAGAAAGTCCCTGTCCGGGAAGGTATCGAGGATAGCCTTCGTTATCTCTGCATCCCTGCTCATTCCTCCCGAGCCATCCGTGTTGAACTCGCAGAAGGCGAAATCCCCGCTTTCTGTGTCGAAGAAGAAGTCGTCTCTTCCGATTGGTATCATCTCGTCGTAGTTGCAATCCAGACAGATGAGTCTTTCAAGCACCTTGTCGAAGGCGAAGACCTTCCGGTACTCCTCATTCTCGACATACATCCTGGTCATCTTGTAGAGGATGCGGTTGAGAACATCGATGTTCTTCTGCAGGTATGCAAGGTCCTCATCGTTTATGAAGAGAGGGATATACGAGAATGGAATATCCTGGCCATGCGCCTTGATATCCGAAGCCTCTATCCTTCTTATTGCCTCTCTTCTCTCACTGACTGCCATCCCCCTCTTCTCGAGGATCTCGATAAACCTTCTGCTCTCTTTCATCATCTTTCCGTCCAGATTACTGGGGCAGCAATCTCCCCATGTGCTGTTCCAATTACAGATCCACTACCCTGTCTCATGTAGATTCCCGCGAAAGCGCCAGAGTAGATGTACATTCCAAGAATATTCCCGACCTCGACCTCGCAGGAGGTGTACTCCTTCTCGAGGCCGTGCAGAGGAAGTGCCTTTGAAATATAGGCAGGAACATTGCGCTGGGCAAGCCAGGGCCTGCTGTCATGAAGGCACTCCTCGATCATCTGAAGCCAGCTATCCATCTCTATCGACCTTCCTGCGATGACCTTCTGGCTTCCATACCAGTCTGTCGGCTTCAGGATCCACTCATCCTTGTTTCTCCTGAGAGACTCGATATGGAAGTCCTCCGCATCGATGAAGGAGGTGTATGGGATATGCCTGGAGACGAAAGCCCTCTCATTTTCAGTAAGAAGACCCAGTATCTCAGGCCTTCGTAAAAGTGCAAAGAGCTGCTTGTCGTGCACTGCCTGAGTGAGGAAGGAGCCTATCATCACAGCCCTTCTATCCTTCAATGCAGAGAGGAAGGGCTGTACCTCGGCCCAGTGCTCGAGAAGGTCCACTACGATGACAAAGCGCCAGATGGCATCGACCCTGACATTGCTTTTCCCTGCAAGTGATCTGTGGCCGACAAGTACCCCATTCTCTTCCCAGAGCTCTCTGACATCGAAGACCGAACAGCCCATGCCCTCACGCTCGAAGTATCCGATGTACTCTGCAAGCTCCGAGACCATCGCATTCGGACTGTCGAAGAGAACTGCAATAGCAACATGCGGATGGGCTTCAGGCGCATCGCTCTCCTGATATATCCTCCTGAAGGAGGAGACAAGCCTTCCATAGAGGGATTGTGCATAGCTGAAGGCGCCATGCTCCGCTGCAAAGCGCCTGAATGGCTCTGTTGACGATATCGCCCTGTAGGACTCTGCGGCCTCGGCCATGCCACCGGAGGCATCGGTATTGAATTCGAGAAAGTGGAAGCTTCTGCTCTCCTCATCGAAGATCGCATCGAGGCGGCAGGCGGGAAGAAGCTCTCTGCACCCGGTGTCGATCATGAGAAGCTCCTCGACTCTGCTATCAAGGCGATAGAGACGCCTTATATCGGCTCTCTCTCTGTAGGCCCTGAGTATCTTCGTCATTATCGAGTGGACGGTAGTGGCACTTCTCTCAAGGAACTCTCTCTCCTCTCTGTCGAAGCAGATTGGGAGGTATGAGATGGGGTCTGTGCCCCTGCCGGTCCTGGCAAACCCCGCCTCCATGGCCTTCCAG
>LVBC01000248.1 GCA_001604265.1 Spirochaetales bacterium Spiro_01 | reverse complement strand
AGAAGGAAAACACACTCCCCTCTCCCTTCTGGTCTCTCACGCAGTGAAATCGATCAGGACCTTGGTCCACTTGCCGATATTCTCTGCGCAATCCTGGAAGGCCTCGCTGGCCCTCTCCATCGGATAGATTGCACTTATCATCTTCTCGAGAGGGACGGCTCCTGTATTCACAAGGTCGATAAGACCGAGGAAGTCCTCCTTGAGTGCATTTCTTGAACCGCGGATCGTGAGCTCCTTCTTCTGGATCATGGTGAAGTTGAAGTCCAGGTTCTTCTTGCCAACACCGATCAGCACGACCCTGCCACCGAAGCAGGCGCAGTCTATCGCACTCTGGAATGTAGATGGAAGACCTACTGCCTCGATGGTCACATCGAAGCCTGATGAGTTCGTGATGCTGTCGACCTCCTTCATGAAGGCATCCCTGTCCGAGCTGTTGATGAAGTGCTCGAAGCCGAGACTCCTGACAAAGGCCCTCTTTTCTTCGGCGATATCCGCAAGGTAGACATCTCCTCCGAAGCTTCTTGCAGAGAATGCGGCCATGAGACCGATCGTTCCCGAGCCTATTATAAGGACCTTGTCACCCTTCCTGATATCCGCTCTCTGGGCGCCGTGGTAGCCGATGCAGAAGGGTTCGACCATTGCAAGCAGCTTCGGGTCCATCCCCTTTCCATCGTAGATTCTCTCGATCGGCATCACAAAGTACTTCGAGAAGGCGCCATCTCTCTGACAGCCAAGTGTCTGGTTGTCCATGCAGGCGTTCACAAGTCCCTTTTGGCAGGAGTAGCAGTGTCCGCAGTTGAAGTATGGGTTGCAGGTGACTATCATGCCCTCCTTGAGACCTCTGTCGTTCTTTCCGATCCTGACGATCCTGGCCGAGAATTCGTGTCCCGGAATCCTTGGATATTCGAAGTATGCGAAGGTGCCCCTGTAGGAGCCAAGGTCGCTGCCGCAGATTCCTCCGTACAGTATCTCGAGAAGTGCCTCTCCCTCTTTTGGCTCCGGCATTGGAATGTCGATTATATCGACCTCTCTTGGTGCCTTTATCTGAATTGCTTTCATATTGTCGCTCCTACCTCTGTTCTATCATTTATAGGATTATATGTCACCAGAGGACAGCGGAATGACAGGAAAAATCAGGAAATCCGGCCTTTACTCTCTCTTGCAGAGAGTGTGAAGTAGCAAAGCAGGATAAGAATGGAGGCAAGGGAGCCCAGAGGACTTGCAAGGCCCATCGGAGCAAGCGTACCTGGATACAGCCTGCTCAGAAGGTATGCTGCAGGAATCCTTACACCGAAGGCCGATACGATGCTGTGGACAAAGGGGACCATTGTCCTTGCAGTTCCACATAGGTAGCCATTGAACATGAAGACGAATGCAACGAGGAATGTGTCCAGCGAGTAGGTCCCGATGTACTGGCAGGCGCCAACTATTACGCTTTCATCTTCGGTGAAAAGCTCGATGAAGAATCTCGGGACAGAGTTGAAGACAAGGGCAACGATGCTGCCGTAGATGAAGGTCAGCACGATTCCATAGACCATGGACCTTATTGCCCTCTTTCGCTTGTCTGCACCGATGCACTGTGCTGTGATCGCACTCGTTGCAGAGAGCATCGCAGATGGAACGAGGAAGACTGCAGAGATTATCCTCTCGACAATGCCGACTGCAGAGGAAGCAACAAGACCTCTCGAATTAGCGATAACAGTCAGGAAGATGAACGAGAAGTGTATCAGTGTATCCTGCATTGCGATCGGAAGACCTATGGAGAGGATGCCTTTTCCAAGTCTTCTATCGAGGTGCAGAGAAAGGCCGAATCGCTTTTTGAACAATATCACAGTGCTTATGATCGAACAGATCAGCTGGCTTATGGTGGTTGCCAGGGCAACTCCGAAGGCGCCAAAGCAGAAAAGTCCTGCAAGCAGAAAATCACCGATCACATTGAGAACGCAGGTAAGCGCAACTATGAGCATCGGAGTCCTCGAGTCGCCAAGACCGCGGAAGAATGCAGAGTTCACATTGTAGAGCACGATGAAGGGAACACCGAGCGAGCAGATCCTGAGATAGTCGACTGTCCCGTCAAGCGCCTCAGGAGGTGTCTGCATCAGGATTGCCATCCGCCTTGAAAGGAGCACCATCAGGAGAGTCAGGACCAGGGCAAGGAGTGAAAAGACGATGTAGGAGGTGGAGATGGCCCTTGAAGTCTTCTCCTCATCGCACTCTCCGACAGAGCGGGCGATGGTGACCGTTGTTCCCATCGAAAGACCGATTATCAGCATC
>LVBC01000247.1 GCA_001604265.1 Spirochaetales bacterium Spiro_01 | reverse complement strand
ATTATACATATATAAAATTTAATTTTAATAAATAAAATTGTCAAACAAGGAGAAAATATGAAGAAGACAGTTGCAGAAGCAATAGTTGAAATCATGTACAAGGAAGGCATCCGCACCGCATTCGGTATCCCAGGTGCTGCTATCAACCCTGTATACAAGTATCTTGAGAAGGTGGACATCGCTCACTATACCATGAGACACGAGGAAGCCTGCGTCCATGCAGCTGACGGTTACCAGAGAGCCAAGAAGGAGATTGCACTTGCAATCTGTTCTGCAGGCCCAGGTGCAACCAACTTCGTCACCGGTCTCTACACCGCATTCATCGACTCCATGCCAGTTCTCTGCGTCGTTGGACAGGCAAACGTCGACCAGCTTGCTCAGGAGCCATTCCAGTGCGTCGATATGCCTGACATCGTAAAGACTGTCACCAAGAAGGCCTGGAGCCTGAAGAATGCGGCAGACCTTCCTGAGGTAATGAAGGAGGCCTTCTACCTCATGAGAACCGGTCGCCCAGGCCCTGTCCTCGTTGAGCTCCCTCTCGATGTACAGAAGGCAGAGTTCGACTTCGATATCGACAGCTACGTTCCAGCAGAGATTCCAGTAGTGAAGCCAGACCTTGCAAAGATCGCCGAGGCTGTTGCAATGCTCAAGGCAAGCAAGTCTCCTGTCATCATCATGGGTGGTGGCTGTCTGATCAGCGGCTGTGCAGACAAGGTCGTAAAGCTTGCTGAGAAGCTCGAGATTCCTGTGATCACAACATATATGGCAAAGGGCGGTATCCCTGAGGATCACTACCTCAATGCAGGCCATGCAGGTATCCAGGTCGGTCAGCCGATCGGCAACAAGGTCCTCCTTGATTCCGATCTCGTCCTGGCAATCGGCAACAGATTCTCCGATAGGCACACCGGTGCTCTCAAGGTCTACAGAGGCAACAGGAAGTTCATCCACATCAACATCGAACCAAGCCAGATCGGCATGGTCTTCCAGCCGGATCTCGGAATCGTTTCCGATGCTTCCCTTGCAGTCGATGCTCTCCTTGCAGAGGTCGAGAAGACCAAGCTCGCTCCTATCAACCCAGAGAGGGCAAAGGAGATTGCAGGTCTCAGGAAGAGTCTCGAGAGAAAGGTCGACTACGAAGACTCCCCGATTATGCCACATAGAGTATTCGACGAGGTCAACAAGGCCTTCGACGATGACACATACTACACCTCAGGCTGTGGTATCACACAGATCTGGAGTGGTCAGCTTCAGAAGATCAACAAGGCCGGCAAGTACCTCCCATCCGGTGGTGCAGGCACACTCGGCTACGAGATTCCAGCTGCCTTCGGTGTGAAGGTCGCAAAGCCAGACAACTTCAGTGTTACAGTCGTTGGTGACTTCGGCCTTACCTTCATGGGCGAGGAGATCGCAGTCGCATCTGCCTTCAAGAAGCCTATCATCGTCGTAGTACTCAACAATGCATATCTCGGTCTGATCAGACAGAATCAGAAGGGTTATGGCTTTGAATATGCAGTCGATATGCCATACAACCAGGATGGTACCATCGACTATGTAAAGCTTGGCGAAGCTTACGGCTGTGTCGCAGAAAGAGTCTTCTCTCCAAAGGAACTCGAAGAGGCACTCGTAAGGGCCAAGGCCTCAGTAGTTGCTTCCGGTCGCTGCTACCTCATCGATGCAATCTGTGTAAAGACACAGCTCTGCGACATGGGTGGTTCGATCGATGCTATCAAGTCCTGGGCTCCAGAGAACTGATAGATTTTTTTCAACCTTGTTTTCTACCGCCTCTGATCCTCTCAAGGGGCGGTAGTTTTGTATAATAGGATTACTACAGAACTTAAAAAGGAGCATCGTGATGATCTGTGAACTGAAAAAGGGCAATCTGAAAGCTGCAATCGATCCTGAGGATGGAATGAATGTCCTCTCACTCCAGTTCTGCCTCGAGGAGTGCGTCCATGTCGATGAGAACAAGAGAAAGGCAAGGTTCAAGACCTATGGAATCCCGATTCTCTTCCCGACACCGAACAGGACAAGAAACGAGCAGTACAGCTTCGATGGTGTGAGATATCCCGCAACGATGCATGGAAATCTGAAGCATCTTGCATTCAGCGTAATAGAATGCACCGAGAGTTCGATCGTCGGAGCAAGAGAGTACGATGGAAGCGATCCTCTCTTTCCCTTCAAGGCGACCATCACGGTTACAATTTCGCTAGAGGACGATACGCTCTCCCACTGTGTCAGGATAGAGAACAATGACTTGAACCGATTCGGCTATGGTCTTGCACTCCACCCGTTCTTTGTAAAGCAGCCGGGTTCTACGATGATGTGCAATGTAGAGAGTCAGATGGTCACGACAGAGGACAAGCTGCCGACTGGAGAGTGCAGGGCTGTGGAAGGGACCGAACTCGACTTCAATGTGGAAAGAAGCACATCGGAGCTGGCCTTCGATACTGTATTCATCTGCAGGAAGAGTCTGGAGTGCAGGTATTCGACACCCTCATATGTGCTTGATATCAGCGCCTCAGAGGCCTACGACCACGTTGTTCTCTATACGACGAAGGAAGCTCCCTTCATCTGCTTTGAGCCGCAGACCTGTTCGACAGACCTCTTCAATATGGCCGCAAAGGGCTTTGAGAAGGAGGCTCATCTGCTGACCCTTGATCCAGGAGAGAGCTCCGAGCACAGGGTGGATTTCCGTTTCAGGAGGAGAAGCTAGCCCTTGAAGCCGAGCTCCCTGGAGGCCTCCATGCTTATCTCCTTCATGAATGTGATGGCCTCATCCTCCTTTGGAAAGCGTGCAACTGGGCATGAGAAGCTCAGAGCGGCACTTATCTGACCCGAGTAGTCGAAGACCGGTACAGCGAGACACCTGACTCCTATCTCGCACTCCTCGTTGTCCCAGGAGTAGCCCCTTTCGGCAATCTGGACAAGCTCTCTTCTGAGTGCGTCGATGTCGCAGATCGTATGGTCGGTGAAGCGCGGCAGTCCCTTGACCTTCAGGAACAGTGAAAGCTTCTCCTGCGAGTACTGGGAGAGGAATATCTTGCCGACGCCTGTGCAGTGCATGGGTGCGATCTTTCCGATCCTCGAAAGGGTGCTGAGCATCCTTTCTGGTCCCTCGTGGGTCGCAATGTAGACGACATTCATGTCGTTCTCTATGCAGAGGGAGGAGGACTCCCTGAAGTGGTTCGATATCCTCTCTACGTAGCCCTGCAGGTTGTTCGATAGGGAGAAGTTCTGGCGGCAGATGTTTCCCATTCCGGAGAGCTTCAGCGTCATGTAGTAGAGCTTTGTATCCTTTGCCTGCTGGACATAGCCAGAGTCTATATATGACTTGAGGAATCTATGTACTGTGCTTGTGGAGAGTCCACTGTCATTTGCTAGATCCAATAGGCGGAAGGGACGCTGATAGGAGACCATTATCTCCAAAAGTTCCAGTGCCTTGTTAAGAGAAAGATTCTTTCTGGTTGCGCTTGATTCAATCGACATTTCTTTCATATCCGTCTATCCCGAAGTATTAAATATGAAAATATTAAATCAGAAAATTCAAT
>LVBC01000246.1 GCA_001604265.1 Spirochaetales bacterium Spiro_01 | reverse complement strand
TCAACTCTAGTCTATTTCCCCTGTTTTATCCACACTGTGCAAAACAGACTTTAAAACAAAAAACTATCGCTGAGTGACTATCAGGATTTTCAGACACAGTTTCCGATAATTCCGATTACCTTCATCACGACGCAGAACAAAGCGCATGATCGATTTGTCGTTCTGGACTATGGTACGGCAGATGAGAGAATCTTCCACTGTGGCCCATCCTCAAAAGATGCGGGAAAGAAGCTGTCAGCAATCACAGAGTTTTCGGATGGGGCGGTGAAGCAGTCGTTACATGATGTGGTCGCAAACATGCTTGAAAATCCGCAGCTGATATTGACTTGAGACTTGGCTGACGATTCATATATAAAGAACCTTTATTGATCTTAGAGGAGAAGAACTGAAATGGGAAAATACTTTGGAACAGATGGCTATAGAGGTGAGGCAAACGTCGTACTCACTGCAGATTCCGCCTATAAGATCGGCCGCTTCCTCGGCTGGTACTATACTGAACTCAGGAAAGAGAATGGAAGTGTCGAGAATGCAAAGGTCGTGATCGGAAAGGATACCAGGAGATCTAGCTACATGTTCGAATATTCTCTTGTAGCAGGTCTCGTTGCGTCCGGTGCAGATGCCTATATTATGCATGTTACCACAACTCCATCGGTCTCCTATATTGCACGAGTCGATGACTTCGACTGTGGAATCATGATATCGGCATCCCACAACCCGTACTACGACAATGGCATCAAGCTCATCAACAGCCAGGGAGAGAAGATGGACGAGGGAACCATAACCCTTGTCGAGGATTACCTTGATGGCAGGCTTAACTGCTTTGGAAAGCAGTGGGATGAGATTCCCTTTGCGACCAAGGATAGGATAGGAACTGCAATAGACTATGCATCTGGAAGAAACAGGTACATTGGCTATCTCATTTCCCTTGGCATCTACTCCTTCAAGGGAATCAAGGTAGCATTGGATTGTGCAAATGGTGCCTCCTGGAATATAGCAAAGTCCGTATTCGATGCACTTGGCGCAAAGACACTGGTAATCAATGCAGAACCAAATGGCCTCAACATCAATGCCAACGCAGGATCGACCCATATCGAGAACCTTCAGAAATTCGTTGTAGACAATGGCTGCGATGTAGGATTTGCATACGATGGGGATGCAGACAGATGTCTTGCTGTGGACGAGAAGGGCAATGTCCTCACTGGCGACCACATCCTCTACATCTATGGCCGCTACATGAAGGACAGAGGCAAGCTTCTGAACAATACTATCGTCACAACAGTCATGTCCAACTTTGGTCTCTACAAGGCACTCGATGAGTGCGGTATCGGCTATGCCAAGACAAAGGTCGGAGACAAGTATGTCTACGAATACATGGCTGCAAATGGCTGCAGGATCGGTGGCGAGCAGTCCGGCCATATCATCTTCACCAAGTATGCAAGGACCGGTGATGGTATCCTTACCAGCCTGAAGCTCATGGAGGCCATGATTTCCAGAAAGAAGAAGCTCAGCCAGATGTATGCTGGCTTCACATTCTACCCGCAGGTCCTTATCAATGTCCGTGTGAAGGACAAGAAGGAAGCCCAGGCAGATCCTGATGTACAGGAAGCTGTCAGGAAGGTTGCTGATGAGCTTGGAATCACTGGAAGGATTCTTGTGAGGGAGTCCGGTACAGAACCTGTAGTGAGAGTTATGGTCGAGGCTGAGACAGAAGAAATCTGCAGAAAGTATGCCAATTCAGTCGTCTCGGTCATCGAGAAGAAGGGACACGTAATCAAATAGCCTATGTGCGGAATAGTTGGATTCTCAGGACATCATCAGGCAGCACCGATTCTTCTCGAAGGCCTGCAGAAGCTGGAATACAGAGGATATGACTCAGCAGGTCTTGCTGTCAGAGACGGGAGCAAGATGGCAGAGGTGGTCAAATCCGATGGAAGACTGAAGGTGCTTGCTGCAATGACCGATAATGGCAATGCCATACACGGAACCTGCGGTATCGGCCATACCAGATGGGCAACCCATGGTGTTCCATCAAGGACGAATGCTCATCCCCATGTATCAGGCAACTGTACAGGTTCGGGTTCCGGTCCTGTAGAGTCTGGTGTTGTAGGCGTACACAATGGAATCATAGAGAACTACCAGGAGCTTAAGGAAAAGCTCCTGAACCATGGTTACCAGTTCTATAGTCAGACCGATACAGAGGTCGTAGTCAAGCTTGTCGACTACTACTACAAGAAACA
>LVBC01000245.1 GCA_001604265.1 Spirochaetales bacterium Spiro_01 | reverse complement strand
TCAGATCGCGCCTGAGACCCACTTCTATTCCACGAAGGAAGGGAAGCAGGACATCGGGATCGAACAGCCTGTAGCCAAGACCGAGCAGTGTATTCCGATAGATATCGGGCTCACCCTCATCGTCGTAGAAGAGGTAGATGGGTTCAAGGTCGTACCTTCCGCTGGCCGTCCAGAACATGTTCAGCGCACGCTTTGCAGCCGAGGCCTCTACTTCCATGACCTTGGAATCCTCGCAGCGATCGAATCGTGGATGATCGCCCTCTCGGTCGAGTCGAAGACCTTGTTCGAAATGCACATATCCATCGCTTCAAGCGGCCTGAGCCCAAGGGCCATGAGAGCCGAGGCATCCAGAATGCCTCTCAGGTCCACTGCCCTTGCGCTTATCTCCGCGCTCTCCGCCTTTGCACAGAGCTCGTAGAAGACAGCGCAGAGCTGCTTCTGCATCTGAGAGGACATATCCGGATGCTCCTTGACAAGGAGGCGGGCAAGCTGCTTCTCCTCTATCACTGGCATCTGGAGGACAGCGAATCTGGATCCGAGGGCTTCGTTTATCTCCCTGGTGCCCGCATAGCCGTAGTTCATCGTTGCGATGAATCTTGCAGAGGGATGGAGTGCTATCCTATCGTAGCCGGAGACCTCTATTATCCTCCTGTGGTCGAGGGTCGCATGGAGTACTGCAACAGCTTCGTTCTTTGCCATGTTGATCTCGTCGAGGATGCCGAAACCTCCCTCCCTTGCCACCTGGTAGACAGGTCCTGGGCGGAAGGCGACCCTGTTTCCATCGAAGGTATCGCAACCGATGAGGTACGAGGCATCGACATTCACATGGAACGAGATATTCCAGCTTCTGCGGCCGAAGAGAAACGAGAGGTTCTCGGCCAGAACATTCTTTCCTGTCGCCTTAGGACCGGAGAGCAGCAGATTCTGCCCTGCAAGCAGGGAGCAGATCGCCTCCTCCCATATCTTCTCTCCATAGTATGTGAAACGTGGACGCTGAAGACCCTCTGCCACTGCATAGTTCCTTCTGAACTCCTCTACAGCCCTCAGAAGACTCTCCGGTACCCCTTCCTCTTTCAGATAATCGAACATTGCTTTGCCTCGGTGGACAATTATACATCATTGTCTTTGACAATGCCTATGATGAAAGAATCTTGACACTCTGAACCGAAATATACAGAAAGCGTTTTCGAAAATTATTTCGTTTGCCAGATTGAGAAAAGAGATTGAAAATCCAAATATAACGAAATCGGTTTAGTGGAGTTTCAATGCGTCTGACAATCAAGGATATCGCAGCAGAAGCACATGTTTCCATCTCGACTGTATCCAAGTGCCTGAATGGCTATACGGACATCAGTGAAGATACAAGAAAGCACGTACTGGAGACGATCCAGAGGATGGATTATGTCCCGAATACCTTTGCCAGATACGTTGCCAACAAGCCTACAGGCGAGATCGGACTGACTGTTCCAGACGTGAAGGACCCCTACTTTGCACAGAGCACCTACGGTATCGAGACTGCACTGAAGAAGGAGGGCTACCACCTCTTCATGGGCAACCTGGACAGAAGCGAGAGGAACCTGATCGAGTTCATCAGAAGGGCGCGCGAGATGCGCTTCGATGGCATCATCATAACCCCTGACTCCTGGTCGAATGAGCTTGTGGACATGATAAACAACCTCGATATGCCGGTCCTCTCGATAAGAAGGCGTCCACCAGAGAAGTGCCATATACCGTATATCGATGTCGATCACATCGCATGTGCAAGGACGATGCTCGACTATCTGTATTCCATTGGTCACAGGAAGATTGCACAGGCTGTCCTCAACAACGAGGCAGGGCTGCTCAGGGCCCAGGCCTATACAGGATTCGCTATAGAAAAGGGGCTCGAAGAGAGAACTGCAGCCTCCCCTATCCCTGCAAGCATCCTCTCCGATGCGATCAGGAATGGGGAGGAGGCCTGCAGGATGATAATGTCGCAGTGGCCCGATACGACTGCGATCTTCTGCGGCTCGGATTTCATTGCGATCGGAATCTTCGTCTATCTGAGGAAGATAGGAAAAAAGGTCCCGGAGGATATCTCGGTCGTCGGAATAGGCAACAACGAAGAGGCAAGGCTTCCATGGTTCGACCTGACCACCATGGAGCTCCACAGGTTCGAGATGGGCCAGCTGGCCACCGACATGCTGCACAGCATGATCTGTGGCGAGAGGGTCGAGAACAAGCTCTGCAGGGCCTCCCTGATAGTGAGGGGAAGCACCCGAAGAATCTACCATTGAAAATACTAGGACTCAGGTCCCGATATAGAAAAAGGAGAAGAATTTATGAGGAAGATCTTTACTGTCGCATTGTTGGTACTGATTGCCGCATCTATGCTGTTCGCTCAGGGTGGAAGCGAAGGCTCTGCTTCGGCAGGTGACTCCCAGGTCAAGCAGAAGAAGCACGTCTCCATCTACACCTGCAACGTCGAAGAGGAGGCAATCGCATACTTCGAGGAGTTCACAAAGGATACTGGAATCGAAGTCGACTATGTAAGACTCAGTGCCGGTGAGTGTATCACAAGAATGGAGGCCGAGAAGGCAAACCCACAGGTCTCTGTCATGCTCGGTGGCTCTATCGATACCATCGTAAGTGCCTACAACAAGGGTCTCATCGAGAAGTACAACTCTCCGATGATGTCCGAGATCCAGGATCAGTACAAGGATAACATGGATGGCATCTTCACCCCATATTCGATCGTTGTGACCTGCTTCGCAAGCAACAACAAGCTTCTCAAGCAGCTTGGCATCCAGGCTCCTACCTCATGGGCAGAGCTGCTGCAGCCAAAGCTCGTCGGCAACGTCTGTATGGCACACCCTGCAACCAGTGGCGCTGCATACACAGGCTTCTCATCGATCCTCCAGTGCTTCGGCGAGGACAAGGGCTTCGAGTTCCTGAAGAACCTCGACAAGTCCATCGTCCAGTACACCAAGGCCGGTGCTGCTCCGATCAGAATGGCAGGTCTCGAAGAGACTACAGTTGCAATCTGCTATGACCTCGACGTCCACACTGTCATCAACGATGGCTACGACCTCGTCATCACCTACCCATCCGAGGGAACAGGATATGAGATCAGCTGTGTCGAGCTCATCAAGAACGGTCCTGCAGAGGAGCAGGATGCTGCAAAGGCATTCATCGACTGGATGATCTCCGAGAAGGCACAGAAGATGTGTACCGAGAGATTCTACCGCTATCCTCTCAACAAGAACGTGGCTGTCAGACCTGACATGACTCCATTTGGAGACATCAAGCTTCTGAACTACGACTTCATCTGGTCCGGCGAGAACAAGGTCCGCCTCGTCGAGAGATTCGAGAACGAGGTCAGATCCTCTGCAAACGTTCTCAAGAACAAGTAATACAGACTGTATCGGTCTTCATGGCAGCAGAAATGCTGTCATGAAGCCGTTTCAATGAAAGCAGATAGTCCAGCTATCGAAGGTTTCAATTGATGTCCAGGATTAAAATCACGAGAGAACAGAGAAGAAGAGAGCTGAGAATGCTCCTGGGGCAGCCGGGGCTTCTTTCCATAATCGTCATCATACTGGCAATACTCGTAATCTTCTGTATCTATCCAATTGTAAGGCTGCTCATAACCTGCATGACCGATGCGAAGGGCAACTTCGACCTCTCGTCCATCGAGTACGTGCTTAAGAAGACGAATATAGGCACTGCCCTGGTCAACAGCATAAGACTGGGACTGATAGTAGGTGTGCTGGCAACGATTGTCGGCTTCATCTTTGCCTTCTCAATAAACAGAACGACGATGAAGGGAAAGCGCTTCTTCCATATAGTTGCAATGCTTCCCATCCTTTCGCCTCCGTTCGTGATCTCGCTGGCCGTTATCATTCTCTTCGGAAGAAGCGGCGTGATCACGAAGCAGCTTCTGGGAATAAAGAACAACAATGTATACGGCTTCACCTCGCTTGTGGTCGTACAGACACTTGCCATGTTCCCTCTTGCCTACCTCAATCTGAAGGGAGTCATGGAGTCGATGGACAGCTCGGTCGAGAATGCAGCAAGAAGTCTTGGTGCGGGCAGAGCGAAGGTCTTCTTCTCGGTCACGCTCCCACTCTCGATTCCAGCAATCGCATCTGCATTCCTCATCGTCTTTGCAAAGTCCCTCAGCGACTTTGGAAACCCGCAGGTACTTGCCGGTGACTACGCAGTTCTTTCCGTATCTGCATACACACAGATAACGGGCCTGTACAACATCAGGACGGGCTCCTTCATGGCAGCGAGCATTCTCCTGCCAAGTCTCCTGGCCTTCTTCATCCAGAAGTACTGGGTCGCGAAGAAGAGCTTCGTTACCATCACAGGAAAGCCTGTTGGTGCTGTCGACTACATCAGTGAGAAGCCAATAGTCTACACTCTCTTTGCCTTCTGCACCTTCTTCACTGCAGTCATACTGCTCTTCTATGGAACAGTAGTCTGGGTCTCGCTTGTAAAGACCTGGGGCGTTGACATGTCCCTCTCGCTGAAGAACTTCCAGTTCATAACAAAGAGCGGAAGCGGAAAGAAGGCTCTGAGAGATACTCTCATACTCTCGTTCTTCGCGACTCCGATCACAGCCATCCTCGGAATGGGAATCGCATACCTGCTTGTAAGGAAGAAGTTCTTCGGAAAGCGCCTGATGGAGCTTTCGTCGATGATTCCGTTCGCTGTTCCCGGCATCGCACTCGGTATCGGCTATGTAGTCTCCTTCAACCAGAAGCCTCTGCTTCTGACAGGTACTGCCGCAATCATCGTGATAACACTGGTCTTCAGGACACTCTCGGTAGGTGTCGAGGCCGGCTCCAATAGCCTGAGGCAGGTGGACAAGAGCATCGAGGAGGCCTCGACGATC